>DASZFN010000458.1:0-11577 GCA_035939715.1 Gemmataceae bacterium
CGCCGGAGTTATTAAGGCATGAAGCGCGGCAGGGCCGGTGGCTCGCGCAGTCGGCGCAAAGGAAGAATGAAGACGGTGCCATCCGTCAGCGGCACAAAGGCCTCGTCCTTGCCGTAGGCCACAGGTGTGGCGACCGGCGCCGCCCGGGCCTTCAGCGTGTAAGCACTGCCGCGCGGCTGGCCGGTTTGCGGATTGAGTGCGAGAAAGCGGCCGGAAAGATTGGCCACCACCAGTGCGTCCTCAATAATCTGCGGCTCCCCGACGATCGCCTCTCCCGTCATCGTGTAGTGCCAGAGTTCATGGTCGCGTCCGGGATCGATCCAGACAAGCCGCTGGCGATTCACAACGCAGCCGATTCGCTGGCCGCGTAAAAACGGACCCGCGGTAATCTCTCCGCCCACGGGCCATGTCCGCTCGATGTTCTGCAATTCGGGTCCGCCCACCAACGTGAGGTTATTATCCGCGTCCGCCACAACCACACGCAGATCTTCACCGGGCTTCGCCTGGGGCAAAACGACCGGCGCCGCCACAATGCGCGCGGGCAGCTCGACGGTGGGCACACGGGCCTCCGGAACCGTGCTGAAGGTCTTGTTCGCCGGCCATCTCCAGTGGATTAGCCCGCGGCTGCCGTCGGTGATCAGGAAGTCGTCTGCCGAAATCGGCACGATGTAGGCGCGAGCACCTTCATCGGCACGCGGCGAATTCCAGGTCGGCCCCACGATCCCTGGCCCCGCGGCGAGCGGCACAGGAATGCGCTGCATGGTGCCGTCGCTCAGGGCCAACAAGAACCCGTGTGCGCTCAGGGCAGGTGCTCCAGCCAGCGGCGCCGGCAAATCGAATTTGAAGTCTTGCTCCTTGACCAGTTTAGGCTCGCCGTCAGCGCCGAACCGGTACTTACGCACGCTCAACTGCGTGCCTTTGTCGGGAGACGACACCTGGTAGATTGTGGCGCCATTGTCGGCAGCGAAAAGATACGGCGTGCCCACGGCTGCTTCACCGGGCGGCAACGCCTCCGGCTTCCACCACGCGTCCTGTCCCGGTTCAAGGCGCTCACGCTTCGTGCCGAAAGCAAACACGCCGCCGCCGCGATCCGATACGACGACATGGCCAGCCACCACCAGCGGGTCTCCCTGGCCGTCGAGGCCGAGTTGCCGCTGCCAGACGATCTTGCCCCGTTCAATGTCCACGGCGCTGGCGAGGTGCCCCTGGCGCTTCGGATCCTGCGTAACGATAAATAGTATCTTGCCGTTATCGTCGAGCTGTCCCGCATGCACGGGCGAACCGAGCGGCAAGGGCGCGGGCCACATCGGCAGCATCTTCTGGGCAAAGAGGTCAAAGTGCAGACGCTGTAACTCGCCGTTGGCCAGTACCCAGAAATCGTTCTCGACGGCCCAAACGACCTGCGCCCGTCCCAGCGCGGTTTCGGCAGGCTTTTGCTCCTCAGTCAGCGCCGGAAAGATCGGCTGATCCTCATTGCGCACCTGGTTGATGCCGAACAGGCCCAGCACACCGAGATCGGTCACAAAGGCCAGCTTTTCGCCGTCATGGTAGGGCTGGAACCAGGACCAACCGCTCACGCGCGGCTCCGGCTGAAGAATCGGCTGCGCGTCCGGACTTTCAATGGGCAGACTGAAAACGCGCAGCTTCATGTGGTTCAGGCCGTCGGCCTGGCTGAGAATCAAGTAAGGCGGCCAGGAGGCCTGGGCCTCGGGGTTCCCCGGGGCGCGCGGATCGGTACGCGTGACAATAATCGGCTCGCCGCGCAGTGAGCCGCTCGGGTGCCCGGTGTGCAGGATCATGACGCATTTCTTCTCGCGCGGCGGTTTGCTCAGGGCCGTATCCAGCACGTAGATGTTGTCGCTATCGCCGGGGAAAAACACGAGATCGGTCCCTTCCTGGGCCACGCCGCCTACGGACAGGGGCTGTCCCAGATCAAAGTAGCCTTGCAAATAACCTTGCACCGTCTCTATTTCATAGACGCGGCCGTCGTAGGTGGGGACATAGGCCCACGGGCCCTTGACCACCGGGCGTCCAAGGCAAGGCGCACTCAGCTTGTGCTGCCAGCGAAGCCGGCCGGTCGCCGCCTCGAGCGTCATGACGGTATTGCGTGCCGCGGACAGGACCAGAAACAGCTCCGGCGAAGTCGGGCTGGCCGGCAAGCGGATCGGCAGCGCCGTGGTATCAATGCCCACGCGTGTCAGCCAGCGCGCCTCGCCCGTGCCCTGGTCCATACCGTAGAGCACGCCGCGCGCCAGCGCCGGCACAATTCGCCCGTTCTCCTTCGGGGGATTGGTGAAGCTCGTCGTGAGCGGCGCGATCAACAGGCTGGCTTCCACCGGCTCGACCGCCAGCGGCGTGGGCGCCGTACGCTTGCTTACATAGCGCACCCACAGCCGCACCGCTTCCTCCAGCTTGCTGATCAGGCTCTTCGCCTCGGCGTCGTCTTTCAGTCCCTCCTGTTCGGCGATGTCGCGCGCCCGGGCGACCGTGTCGATGGTCGGGTGGTTTTCCGCCAGCAGACGGCCGATTTGATCGAGCGTTTTGCGACGCCTTTCCGCCTGGGCAATGGCCTTCTGCACCTCGTCCATGGCGTCGCGGAGGCGGTTTTCATCATCGACCAGGCCGTCCTTGAGCTTGAACTTCTGACTCTCCGCGAAGGCAGCGCGGGCTCGGGCCAGCGTGGCGGCATCCAGACTCTTACGCGCTTCTTCGCTGAAGGTTGCTACCAGACTTCGGTATGTCAGGCCCACATCATTGTGGAAGTCCTTGAACTGCGGGTTGTCGCGATTGTCCTTGACTAGCTGGTTCAGCCGTTCCAGGGAAGCGACCGGGTCGAGCTGTGTCGAAACCTGATCGCGGATCTGGCTCAGCTCCGCATAGAGATGATAGCGCGGCAAGTGGGCGCTTTTGGGGAAATTTTTGATGAGGTTGTCGAAGGCAGCCCCTGCGCTGGCATAATTCGCATCGCCATAATCCCGCTGTGCGGCCGCAAACTGCTCGTTCTCGTTTTTGCCGAGCTTCTGAAAGGCGAAAATCGCAACCATCGTTACGCCAAGCCCTAAAAGGCCAACGAGGATGACCACAGCCACCAAAGAGAGGCGGGCGGTTTTGGCAGGAGGAGCCGGCGCCGCCTCGTCCAACGTTCCGGTGCTTGGCGTATCCGACTCGAACACATTTACCTGGGCGCCGGCATCCGGAGCATCGGCCCCATCAGGCAAGGGTTCGCCACGCCGCCGGCGCACAGGCGGCGGTTCGTGCCAGGAGCGCGCTTCACCCGTGGGTCTGTCCGTCGGCGAAGTTGCGCGCGGCGCCGTCGTCGCGTTGGAAGGGCTGCCGACCTCAGACCATCCTGCGCCATCGGCCGCACGATCCGGGTTATGCTCATCGACGACGTCCGCCGGCAAGATCGGCGCGGCGTCTTTTTTCGGCGGCATGCTCTTGGTGGACGGCGGCCTGGCCGCGGACGGCGGCATTTCTTGCACGACTTCCGCTTCCAGCACCGTGACAAACTCGCCCACCGAGCCAGCCGGTTTCCGCTGACTGTCCTTGACCTCATCCGGTGGAGACGTGGTGGGCTGTTCGGGCCCCGGCACGGCTTCCGTTAGCAGCTCCGTATGATTGCCCCCATTGCTGTTGGCCTCGTCGGTGTCCTGCACGGTGAACACCTGCCGGCACGCCCCGTTCGGGCAGCGCATGCGCTTGCCCCGTAAGCCGGGATCAAGCTGGTACCGGTTGTTGCAGTGTGGACAAAGCGCCGTGATATGCACAAGTAATCCACTCAGGTAACGAGCACAGCATCCAGAATGCCTTTTATTCTAATCGACGCCGCGACAACTTGGAACAGGGCTATGGGCTCAACGTGCATATCCGTAATTGCAAGGCTGGTTGTTTAACTCGGAGCCAGCGGCGACGACGGGCGCTGCCAGCTCCGCCGTCGCCGCTGGCTCCGCGTTAAACGACTTGAACGGCACACCACCGGGAATGCACTCATGGGATCGGGCGGGCTGGGTCCTGGAAGGCCTTAGTTTAGTCACGCAGTCCGGCTTCTTGCAAAAGCCGATTGGTCGCGTCGTAGGCCTCGCGCACCCAGTCCACAATCTGGTCCGGCCGCGGCGCATATTCGAGCTCGATGCTGATGGCGCCCTTGATCCCCAGTTGTTTGATCTCCTGCAAATACGGGGGAAACTCCACGACGCCGCGACCGGGCGGCAGATCGCCGTGCACCTTGCCGTCGCAGTCGCTCAGGTGGACGTGAATGGCTTTACCCTTGAGCCGGCGCAGCTCTTCGGGTTTGGTGTGCGCCAGGGCCAGATGCGACACGTCGATATTGGCCTGCACCGCCGGCTGGCCGACCTCATCGACAAAACGCACCATGCTGTCCACGTCATGGAGCAGCGAGAGCTTGAACGGCTCCAACTCCAGGGCGATTTGCAGGCCCAGGTCTCCAGCATATCGGCCCAGCTCTTGCAAGTTGCGGACCGCCGTCTGCCATTGCTCCTGGGGCGGGATGACTTGCTGCTCCCAGATATACTCGCCGAGCACGAGGAGCACATTCCTCGCTTCGTACTCGTACGCCAGGTCGAGATAAGCCCGGCAACGTTGCAGATGGAAGCGCTGCACGGACGGATTGAAATCGATGAGACCGACCGCCACACAGGCGATGCTGACAATCGGCAAGCCGGCTCGGTCGCATTCCCGCTTGATCAACCGGCGCTCCCGGACGTCCATATCGAGGGGATCGGCGAAGACGTCGATCGTATCAAAGCCGATTTCCTTGGTCATGCGGATGCCGTAGGCGGTGTCTTTGCCGGCCTGCGCCCACGCGGAGTTGATCAAGCCGAGCTTCATGGCCATTGCTCCCGTCAGGTTCGCTTCTTGGTAGGACGGATTGCCAATCCGTCCTACATCCGAAATGGAATTGTGACCCGACCCGGCCTCCGGTGCAAAGAAAATCTCTTTGGGCTTCCATCGCCGGAAGCCGTCTCGCATAATGAGCGTTTACCAAACAGCCTGGGCAGTTCCGGCAAGCTGTGCGGGGCTCCCGGCAGCAGAAGGCGACAGCGTTCAAACGGGGATGGGAACGTGTTCGATCCAGGCGCCCTCTGGGCTTATCTAAGCGTTTTCTGCCTGTTGCTCGCCTCGGGCGTCGGCTTTCCGATTCCCGAAGAGATTCCCATTGTCGGCGCTGGCGTCCTCGTCGGGCATTCATCCGGTCAAGAAATGCCGCCGCAGATCTCTTATGCGGCCGCGATGGTTGCCGTCTCTCCTCAGGGGCCGTTTCCTGCCAATGTTCCCTGGCTCGCTCTGGCCTTAAATCGTGAGATCGTACCGCCGGCCCGGGAGGCCCATTGGTACACCACGTCTGTGCCCGTGCGTTGGTGGCTAATGTTGCCCGTTTTGATTATCGGCGTGGTCGTGTGCGACGGCATGCTCTATGGCAGCGGCCGCCTCTGGGGTCCCTGGCTCCTGGAGAGGAGGTTCATGCAGCGGCTCCTGCCCAAAGACCGACGCCAGAAGATCGAAAAGAACTTTCACGACTACGGGCTTTGGGTCCTTCTGTTCGCCCGCCTCACGCCGACCATCCGGGCGCCGATCTTCATCATGGCCGGTGTTATTCGTCTGCCGTTCTCGCGCTTTCTGCTGGCGGACGGCATTTATGCCATTCCCGGTGTCAGTCTGCTCTTCTGGCTGGGCTACTTCTTTGGAGAAAGTTTCATCCAGCTCGTCATGGCTTTTGAAGGCCGCGTCGCGGCAGCCAAGCCCATCCTGATTTTGCTGCTCGTTGCCGCCGTGGCCGTCTATTTCTTCTTTCATTTTGTGCACCATCCCGTGGCCACCGGAGATCCTCGCCACGAAGTCCCGCTAATCGGCGACCAGGTGGCGGACAAGCTTCACCACCAAGATTTGCCTGCGCCGCCGGCCACCGGCAAGCCCGGACAGCTCGAGCAGCCCGCCAACGCTTCCGCAAGCGCTGACCCACCACAAAACGGCCCCGTAGAGGGCCCGAAATCTCCTCAATCGGCAGACAAGAACGAGCCAACGGCCGACTGCCGACCCGCCAGCGCTTCGACGAGTCCTGAACCACCCCAGAACGGCGAAGCAAAGCCCGCCGAATGCCCTCGATCCGAGGACGTTGCAACGAGCAGCCAAGGCCAGTCCCCGGCGAACTTGCCGTCAAACGCGCAGCGGCAAGATAACTGCGGAAAATGAACGCCTATTGCTTCGCGCTGCTGCCGTTGGCTTTGAGCTTGCGCAGGTACTGCAGATAAGCTTTCTCAAAAGCGGGCAACGGCCGGCCGCTGAACTGCTCGAAAGCGGCCAGCGGCTCCGTTCCTGGTTTCTTGAGCGCAAGCACATAGCGGTCCAGCTCCGGGCTCCCCAGTTTCTTGCCGTGCGTGGCCAGGTAATAAGCGAGCGCCCACGAGGCAAGATAGTAGCGATCGGATAATTCCTGAGCGCCCGCATGGCTCACGAGGAAATGGTCTGCGCCCGCCCGGAGCAGGTCCGTCAACGATAGGAATTCGCCGGCCGCCAGAGCCGCCTGCACGCGGCGCAGGCGATCGGCGTCCGGCTGTCCGACGAACAGCTCGCTGCCGTCCAGGACAGGAGTTTCAAAGATTTGCGCCAACCCTTCATTCAGCCAGCGCGGCACCTCTGCTTCTGCCGGCGGATAGACGAAATTGGCCAGATAGGAATGAAAGGCTTCATGGTAGAGCGTTTGAAAGAGACGCGCCGTGGCGCGTGCAAATATCTCGTTGTTCGCCTCCTGGGTGCCCAGGATTTTGCGGCGTGCTTCTTTGAATTCATTCTGTTGCGCGTCAGAAAGTTTTCCATATTTGCGCCTCAGCTCACGTTCCAGGGCAATCAGGTCGGCCCGCAGTTTTTCGTTCGCCTCTCGGGAGGCTTGCAGTTCCTCTCCAAGCCGCCTCAGATCCGAGGCACACAGGATCTCGTTTCTGGCCGAATCAAAAAGGGCCGGGTTAAACAGCTTATGCCCCTGCTCCTTGAGCAGTGCTTCGTACTCCGCCATGGACTCCACAAGCAGGATTTTTGTGGCCTGTGCATCGGCGTGTCGCGGCGGCAGAAAGTCGTCAAAGGCCGCATAGATTTGTTCCAGGCGCTCGGCCCCTCTGCGGACAATGTCCGGGCGGGCATTGGACAGCAACGTGAAACGCTTTGACGAATAGCTCAGGCCGCCTACAGGGGACTTGCCCCAGGGCGCCGGCTTCAACTCAATGGCCGCCAGCAGACGTTTGAACTTTTCGCGCTCGCTCTGTTTTTGCACGAGGAACCGCGACAGCCGCTCGCGCTCCGCCGGGGAGAGCCGCTCGAACCGCTTGATGCTGGCCCAGGGATAGGGAGGCCCTGCTTCTTCGATGCGAATGGGTCGTCCGGGATTTACATAGATGAGCTGTAACGTGACTCCTTCGGGTCCCTCTTTCAGCACCCTGCCCTGCACGATGCGAGACTGGAGATGAAGGACGTCAAATTTCAAATCAGTCGCACGCACAGGAGCGTCGGCAACGGCAAGCCGGCTGCAGACGGCGCCGATTCCCAGGGCGAGCCAGCAGTAGAAAACCGCCTGCCCCGGCAGCGTGCGGCATGGCTGCAGTCGTCTAGTCAGATTCCTTCGCCTTCCCAGCATCTGGCGATTTCCTCTCGGCTTCTTTCCGTCTCAGTCGCAGCGCATCGAGGCGCCGCTTGATCTCCGCCTCGTAGCCGCGCTCGACCGGCTCGTAGTAACGGCGCGCCTCTCCCAGATAGTCCTGCGCGACCCAGCCGCCCTCATGGTCATGGCTGTACTCATAGCCGATCCCGTGGCCGAGCTTTTTGGCGCCGTAATAACTGGCGTCGCGCAGATGCTCCGGCACCGGCAAGGTCCGGCCGGCCTGGACATCGTCGCGTGCCTTGATGATCGCCATGGTCGCCGCATTCGACTTCGGTGCGCTGGCAATGTACGTCACCGCCTGGGCGAGCGGCAACTGGCACTCGGGGAGGCCGACAAACTCAGTAGCCTGCAACGCTGCCGCTGCCACGACCAGGGCTTGCGGATCGGCATTGCCGACGTCCTCCGACGCGCAGATGATCATGCGCCGGGCAATGAAACGCGGGTCCTCTCCCGCTTCCAGCATCCGCGCCAGCCAGTAGATCGCCGCGTCGGGATCGCTGCCGCGCATGCTCTTGATGAAAGCGCTGGCCAGGTCATAGTGGGCATCGCCGGTCGGGTCGTAGTCCAGCACCTTGCGCTGTATGGAATCCTGGGCGACCTCCAGCGTGAACTCCACCGGCCGCTGCTGCGAGGACAGCACGCCGATCTCCAGGGCGGTCAAGGCGCGGCGGGCGTCGCCGTCGCTCATCTCGGCCAGGAATTCGAGGGCGTCCGCATGCATGTTTACGGGGGTCTCACCGAGGCCGCGCTCGCGATCGGTCAGGGACCGCTGCACCAGCGTCTTGATATGATCCCGGCTGAGTGTCTCGAAAGTGAAGATCTGGCTGCGGCTCAGGAGCGGCGAATTGATGGCAAAGAACGGATTCTGCGTCGTGGCGCCGATGAGCGTCACCCGGCCTTCTTCCACATCGGGAAGCAGGACATCCTGCTGGGCCCGGTTGAAACGATGCAGCTCGTCGACGAACAGGATCGTGCGCCGGCCGGAATCCTCCAGTTCCTTGCGGGCCTCGTCCAGCAGTTCGCGGACTTCCTTGATGCCCGCGGCCACGGCGTTGAGCTGGCGAAACTGACACTGCGTATGCTGGGCAATGACATGGGCCAGGGCGGTCTTGCCCGTCCCTGGCGGGCCATAGAAGATCAGCGAGCTGATGCGATCCGCCTGCAGCATCCGGCGCAATAATTTTTCCGGGCCGAAGAAGTGATCCTGGCCAATGAATTCATCCACGGTCCGCGGCCGCATGCGCGCCGCCAGCGGCTGGGCCTTGCGCAGGTTGGCCTGCTGCACTTCCCGAAACAGGTTGGCGGAGGATTTTCTGGCCAAGTTTACGTCCCACCATGCTGGACGGATTGGCAATCCGTCCTACGAAGAGCGCTGACCGCACTGCATTATAAGCGCTGTGCGTGTTCGCCGTCTGGCGTACAACCGAGCGGCAACGGATTCTCGCCGGTGATGAGCCGGGCCGAGCGATTGCGCGTGACGTAGTTGGCGGCCCACTGGATCAGCACCAGGACCTTGTTGCCGAACTGGATCAGGCTCACCAGATGTACCAGCAGCCAGATGTACCAGGCCAAAAAACCCGAGAAGCGAATCCACCCCAGATCGACCACCGCGGCATTGCGGCCGATCACGGCCATGCTGCCCCGGTCCTTGTAATGAAAAGGCGGCAACGTCCCGCCACGAAGACGCTGTTGAATCAGATCGGCGACATAGCGCCCTTCCTGCATGGCGACCTGAGCCACGCCCGGCAACGGCTTGCCGGTTTGATGGCTATAGTTGGCCAGGTCGCCAATCACGAAAACCTCGGGATGACCCGGCAAGCTCAGGTCCGGCTGCACGACGACGCGGCCGGCGCGGTCCAGTTCCACGCCTGCTGTCTTCGCGAGAACGGCGCCCAGGCTCGAGCCTTTCACGCCCGCCGCCCACAGCACCGTGCGCGTCTCCAGGCGCTCCACTTGCTCGCCGCAACGCATGCTGACGGCATCCGCCTGGATGTCGGTGACAAACGTATTGGTCCGCACGGTCACGCCGAGTCGAACGAGCGCGGCCTGCGCCCGCGCAGAGAGCTTGGGCACATAGGGAGGCAGCACGCGCTCCATGCCTTCGAGGAGCACAATCCGGGCATCCGCCGGATTGATGTGCTTGAAGTTGCCGCGCAGCGTATGGTGAGACAGCTCGGCGATGGCCCCGGCCATCTCCACGCCCGTCGCGCCGCCGCCCACGATGACAAAGGTGAGCTGAGCACGGCGGCGCTGCGGATCGCTCTCACGCTCGGCCGCCTCGAAAGCGCGCAGGATACGCCCACGGATGTCCGTCGCCTCTTCCACGGTTTTCAGTCCGGGGGCATGGGACTGCCACGGGTCATGTCCGAAGTAGTTGTCCTGCGCCCCAGTCGCCACGATGAGAAAGTCGTAAGGCAGCGCCCCGTCGCACAGGATCACACGATGGTTCGCCACGTCGATATCGGCGGCTTCGGCCAGCAGCACCTGCGTATTCTGCTGCCGTTTCAGGATGGCGCGTAGCGGGGAGGCAATGTTCGCCGGGGACAAACCTCCGGTCGCCACCTGGTAGAGCAACGGTTGAAAAAGATGGAAATTACGCCGGTCGAGCAGCGTCGCGTGCACGGGGGCCCGCCGCAAGCGTTTGGCGGCATGGAGACCGCCGAAGCCTCCGCCGATGATCACGACTTCCGGCAATCGATCCATTTTCTTTGCCAATTTCGCGAACCAATCCGGCGCTTCGTGCGTCTAGAGGATGTCTGACACGGACGATTAGAGGAAGAGTAGGTAAATCGCCTGGGAAAACCATGTTGCACATGCGTTCAAGTTTGAGAGAGCAGTCCTGCTGGCTTTGTCGCCTCTATCAAGCGGCGCTGGAGCTAGCCGATTTTCCCTTGCGCTTGTGACGCCTGACGACAGGAATGGACCTTACCAGGGCCAGGTGTCACACGAGACGCCTGGCCTTCTTTGTTGGGTCGGTAGCTGAGACGGTTTAGCAGCGGTCTGAAGAACCGCGGACGAGGATTCGAGCGCCTCCCGGCCCACTGTAGGACGGATTTTAATCCGTCCTCGCGAACGAAATCGGAAGGGCAAGCCAAAGGGCGATGGCAGCCGTCCCGAAAACGGCCGAGCAGAAATGCCTTGAGGGTTCAACTCCCTCTCCTTCCGCTCTGTCGCGGTTCAGGAATCCTCCCGTGGGGCGCACACAAACTCGGGGATCGGCTAACGGTAGGCCGGCAGTCTTTGAAGCTGCTCATGAAGGTTCGAGTCCTTCTCCCCGAAGAAAAAGGAATGACGACGGAGTCCGCAGAGCGGGGTAAGGTTCGAGTCCTTCTCCCCGAAATTGTCCTCGTGGAGCAGTCCGGAGTGCTCGCCACCCTGTCAAGGTGGAGATCGTGGGTTCAAATCCCATCGGGGACGCTGGATTTGCCTGCGTCGGCTGGGCAATGGCGAGCATGGCCCGTTGGTCTATCGGCACAGGACGCCAGCCCCTCACGCTGGCAAGATGGGTTCGACTCCCATACGGGCTAATGAGTACTTAGTACCCAGTACTCAGTACCCAGTACTCAGTACTTTTTTTCGACCGAGTGGTGGAACTGGCAGACACGCGGCGCTCAGAACGCCGTGCCTTCGGGCGTGGGAGTTCGACTCTCCCCTTGGTCACTGCCTTTGTAGGGCAGGTTTTCAACCTGCCGCGGAAGACAAGGCAGGTTGAAAACCTGCCCTACAGCGGGTGGAGCAGTCCAGTGGTGGCTCATATCCACCGTCCGCCAGGTGCAACTCCTGGACCCGCTACTGTCGGCCGAGTACGCAAACCGGCAAAGCGGCCAGGTCGAGAACCTGGTGAACGATTGTGGGTTCGACTCCCACCTCGGTCATAACTTAGCCAGCAGTCAGTAGTCAGTAGATCA
>DASZFN010000459.1:0-3816 GCA_035939715.1 Gemmataceae bacterium
AGGGTCAGGGGCTTCCTGCCCGACCAGAGGGCTTCTGGGCAAGGTTCTTCTCCGGCGCGGGCCGATCATCCGGCGGCAACTTCCGCCCCAGCTTCTCCTCCAGCTCTTGGCCGATGCGGGGATCGCCCACCTTCTTGGCAAGCTCGGTCACTTTGTCGCCGCAGTGCCGGTTGCTGATGGATGCGGCGAAATCGTGGTCGGTGTCCGAGCTATTGATCGGTGGAAGAGCTTGTGCGCCGTCGGCACCTCCTTGGGGACCCGCGACCGGCGTTTGCCTCTGCGAGAATTGTGCATTAGAGTTTTGCGGAAGCTCCCCACCCACTCCTGACGGGTACGCAGCCGATTCGTGGGAGCCTGAGATGTCCTTCCTTTGGAAAAAATCAAAGTCAAGGGTCCTGGTCAGGTACGCGTACGCATGTAAAGACGCACCATCAGTAGAACGTCGAGCGGATCCCAGGCAGACTTGTAACCTGCCTGGATGGTGCGCCCCTGCCATTGGCCCTGGAGATTCGCTGCGGCCCACGCAGGTAATGAATATCTCCGCCAAGGGCCTGGCCCTTTCCACTAATCGGCCGTTTGAGGCGGGAACAATCCTTTCCATCCTGCCCCTTAGCAAAGACAAGACTGGAAACCTGCTGGCCCGTGTGGTGCGCGTAATGCCAGACGGGACCGGTCAATGGATCATGGGCTGTCGGCTGGTCTTCCCGCTAAGTGAGGAGGAAGTCCACACTCTCTTGAGGGCCTGGCAGGTCACGTCTTGACGTGCTTTCATCTCCACTTTTGCCCAAGAACGGCTATGACCATTGGGCACACGGATTGCACCAATTTGGAAAACGCCTCGGCTGGGGTGCGCATGTCCGCTCGCAATACCGATTCGCCGTTGTGGCCCACGCTGATCCTTCCTCATCTGAAACCGCCCGTCGGTTCCAGTGAACAATTGCTTGTACGATTCCACGGCCGAATGGACACCAAGATCTCCTGTCACAGTGAGGGCAAGACGCGCAACTTGTTGCGCGCATCACCTGTAGGTTGCGCCCGTCGGTCACATCGACAACCGTAGACAAGACGATGTTCGTTGCGCGCTCCGGTCGGACACCCCGACGCAGGTTCGTGTGTTGGCGTTCGGCGCGCAGGTCGAGAGGACCGGAGAAGAAAACGCTTGGATGCCAATTCACCTCGGCGTGTCGGACCGGAGTAGGGTACGGATTTCGTGAAGGGTACGTCGTCGAGTGTCAATGGAGGGGCACTTGCTCTGTCGCAAGGACTGCTGCATGCAGATCCTCGTCGCTGATCTCATCGAGCAAATCGTAAGCGCTCACGGGCCAAGGGTAACAGCCGTTCAGCCGCAAACAACGGGCAGTAATGCCGACCGCGACCCGGCCTCCATCGGGCCTGAGCAACTAACTTAAGGCGGTGTGGCGGCCCGGAACAGGTTGCGCACATCAACTAGGTTACTTCAGTCAATTTCACCGAAACACGCAAGAGCGCAACTTCGAGATCGGCCGCTATCCGAGAAGGCGTTAGTCATTCTGGAATGCAAAAGGCGTTTGAGAATTCGGAATTGTCCCCGTTGAACACCCAAGTTCAGCAGCGGGGCCGGCTGAAATTGGGTAATAGCTCGAAAAGCCGTCGTGCCGCCCCGTCTGCTGCAACGGCTGGTTCGGCTGGACACCTTTCGGGCTACTCCGGCATGTAGGTGAGGGAGATCACAGAAAGCGCTTCGCCGGGCGGGCGGCTAAGCACCACCGAAATGGTATAGCTCTTGGTCCGGACCAGGTAGCTGCGCACGCTCAGAGGCCGTTTGGCAATCGCATCAAGTTCAGGGCGTTCCCCATCCTGACTAACGGCACGGCGAGTCCTATCTTTCTCGCCTCCTGCGCCCTCTGCCCCGGCGGGCTGACCCGCAAGGAGGCCCGCCAGCTTCCTGTCATACCACTTGGCCACCTTTGCCAGGTCATCCATCGTGGTCGATAGACTCTGGTAAATCGCACCCGCGTAAGTCACTCCCGCACTAGCGCCACTGGCGTCGAGCCTCTTGGCACCCGGGTACTCGAAGGCGGCGGCGGCAGCGGCTGCCTTCTTTTGCATGGCGAGCATCTCATCATGGATGGCTTTACTGCCTTTTGCCAGCTTTTCAGCGTCACCCTGGGTCTTCTGCAAGAACTGGAGAGCGTCGCCCTCGGCCTTCTCCAACTCTTGTTTCGCAGCAGGTTCCACAGGTTTCTCCGCAGCAGGCTTCTTGTCGTCCTGCCCCGCCGCCGTGCGGCAGGTAAGCATGGTCGCCCCGGTCGCCACGAAGCCTAGAATCAGCACGACGGCGAGAGCCGCCCTGAGTTTGGTGAACAACATGGCCTTCATCACTCCTTCCGTTAGAGCGGCGACCTTGACTGAGATCGCTACCCCAGCCGCCGCCTGCCCTGCCGCAAGCAGGCTTGCAGCTTTGATCGTGGAAGACACCACCGAGTTCGACACGCCCGCCGACGCCACGTTCCGCGATAGCACCGCCGCCAACACGCCACCCGATAAGGTGACGCCACGTTCGGTAAGCCGCTTCGCCAACAGCGCCCTGGCCCGTGCCAACCGCCCGGCCACGGTCCCTTCCGGCACGCCGAGCTGGCGGGCGACCTCCTTCCGGGTTCGGCCCTCCAGATCGCACAGGACGACGACAGTTCGGTAGATGTCCGGCAGGCGGGCCAACTCCTGATCCAGCAGAGGTTTCACGTCAAGCCATTGGTCTTGTGGCACGGCCTCGGTATCGGGCATCACCGTCACCTGCACTTCCCTCGCCCGCCGTCGGGCGGCGGTCCTCCGCGCCTGTAACGCCGTCTGGTGGGCGACCCCGTAGAGGAAGTTCCCCACCAACTCCCTGGGCACGACGGACGCCGCCTTGCGGACGAGGACGAGGAAGGTGGCCTGGAAGGCGTCCTCGGCGTCGTGGTGGCCGAGCAGGCGACGGCACACGCCCCAGACCATCGGGCCGTGCCGCCTGACGAGGGCGGCGAGGGCCGCTTCGTCGTGACGTTCGAGGAAGCGGCCGAGCAGTTCGCCGTCGCCCAGCCCCGCACCTTCGCGCAGCACTGTCCTGCGAAGGTGTTCGATCACGCTGGTCGTCCGGCTGGTCGGCATGTTCCTCCCTCGGCGGGCGTCCCGGCCCGCCCTATACCTATTATCTGCCGCACAATGATGATTTGATACACGACTCCCCAAAGACGCTCTCGAAGGTGACGTTCATGGCACGAAGCTGACTTCGTGGGCCGACAGATGGATGACGAGTCAACTGCCCTGGTTCTCGGAGCGTTGCGCGCGTCGGTCACATCGCCCCGAGGGCGCAAGCCAATCTGCGTAAGTTGCTCCGGTCCGACACACCGCGGTCGATCTGACGGACGCGAATGCCCAGGATCGTCACGCGCACCGGTGCAGCGCTCAGCATATCCGCGTCCACACCGCCTCATTATCGATGCGGCACCAAGGCCGGGGCTTTCTTGCGGCCGGGGGAGCCGGGGCCACGGGCGGGACTGCCGGTGCGTCTCCCGGGCCGGGCGGGGAAGCAGCAGTCGCCGGGAGAGCGAGCGGCGGCGGCGCGGGTTCGCGGGAGAACAGGTAGCGCTCGGCGTCCATGCCGTGGTTGAACTCGTTCACGGGCTCCTCCGATTGGGGCAAGCCGTCCCTGGCGCCGGCGTAGCGGTAGCGCGGGGCTTCGCTGCACAGGTTGGGACAGAGAGAGCGGACAATCTTCAGGCGGCCGGAGCGGAGCCAGCGGGTGACCAGGTTGATGCCGAAGGCCTTGTCGTTGATTCCCTTGCGGACGTTGAAGCC
>DASZFN010000460.1:0-8975 GCA_035939715.1 Gemmataceae bacterium
CTGCGGCAATTGTGCCAATGTCCGGAATGTCAAAGTCAGGGTCATTAGTCATTGGTCATTCGTCATTCGCGAATGACGAATGACCAATGACTAATGACTAATGACCGGAAGCTTTACGTTCACCGTAAACTTAATTTGGAAGTAGATTCATGCATCCACACGGAGCAGGTCCGCAGAAGATCGCCTTGCCGGGCGTTAAATCGGTGGTGGCGGTGGCGAGCGGCAAGGGCGGCGTCGGCAAATCGACCGTGGCCGCGAATCTGGCCCTGGCGCTGCAGCGCCAGGGGCAGCGCGTCGCCCTGCTCGACGCCGATATTTACGGTCCCAGTGTGCCAATCATGATGGGGCTCGGCCAGGTGGACCCGCAAACGACGCAGTTTCCGCTGGAGAAATACGGCCTCAAGCTCATGTCCATGGGTTTTCTGGTCAATCCCAACCAGGCCATGATCTGGCGCGGACCGATGATCGACAAATATCTCCGCCAGTTTCTCATGGCGATCCCGTGGACCGACATCGATACGATGGTCATCGACTTGCCGCCCGGCACCGGCGACGCGCAGCTCACGCTGACGCAGGCGGTCCCGCTTTCCGGCGCCGTCATCGTCACCACGCCGCAAGAGGTGAGCCTGATCGACGCCCGCAAAGGGCTGGAGATGTTTCGCCAGGTGCATGTGCCGATTCTGGGCATCGTGGAGAACATGAGCTATTTCGTCGGCGACGACGGCAAGCGCTACGACATTTTCCGCCACGGCGGCGGCCACAAGCTGGCGAGCGAGGCCGGCGTGCGGTTTCTGGGAGAAATTCCCCTCGATCCGCGCGTCGTCGAGTGCGGCGACGGCGGCGAGCCGATTGTGCATCGCTATCCGGATTCCCCGATCGCAAAATCCTACCTGACTCTGGCGACCACGGTGGGCGAAGAATTGAAGAAGCATGCGGACGCTCCGGAGTTGCCGGGCTTGCAAATATGAAACGTCCTAACGGCTCGGTAACAATGCTCCAGGCAAGGACGGCTGCCGCGCTCTACGGCGACCACAAACTTGATCCCTGGCATCTCGTCTGGGGCCAACCTTACATTGACGCCGAGCAATTAGCCGCTGCCATCGATTGCGACCTTGGCCAAACTCCCGAACCGGACTTTCGGACACGGCTGCTGGTTCGCGATTCTGCAAGGGCCATCAAATCGTTCTGGGGTCCCCGGAAGTTTGCACGTTGGTTAGCGACCAGTCCGGTCGGGACCAGGGTAAGATCGATTCTCGAAGAAGATCTAGGCAGGCCAGGATTTCGTGACATCCGGAGGCGGCTCGTGGCAAGTGTCGGCCTGACCGATCTCAAGCAGGTGCTTCAACTCCTTGGCGCGGCGATACATGGCCGCGTGGAGATTGACATTGCCGGCTCCGTGCCGACGCTCGTGCTGGGATTGACGGCACGCCCGACGGATGACATCGACCTGGTCAACGAGGTCCCCGCCGAGATACGCCGGCAACGCGCTACCCTGCAAAAAATCAAGACCGAGTACGGCTTGAACCTCGGACACGTGCAGGCGCATTACCTGCCGGCCAACTGGCAGCAGCGGCGGCGCTCGCTTGGAGACTTTGGCGGCCTTCGCGCCTACCTGGTCGATCCGGCGGACATCTTTGTCAGCAAACTGTCCAGCAAACAGGAGAAGCACATTCAGGATCTAAGGGTCATGGCGAAAGCACTCGACAAGACCAGCCTGAGAAGGCGACTCCTGGAAGATGGCCGTGCTTTTGTGGAAGATTCTTACATGAGGGGACAAATCGAGGCAAATTGGCAGTTCATTTTCCAGGAGGCTCTCTTCCCGAAAAGTGGCGGCGAGTCAGCAATAACATCGCCTTCGCCCGCGAAGCTGCCGAAGGCAAAGAAAAGCCGCAATGCCGAACGCAAGAAGAAACGGCCCCGCTAGGTCAGAAGTCAGAAGTCAGAGGTCGGAGGTCAGAGGTCAGAAGCCGGACCATTGATTTCTGACTTGTGACCTCTGGACCAAGGGGGATAGGACTTGCTCTGTAGAAATGCTTTTGCTCTTACGCCGAAGGCGTTGGACAGCACAGCCCAGGGTCGCGCCAGCGCACCCTGGGGACTGAGAACTTGCCCGACGCCTCTACCCCGAAGGGGTTGCATAGAGCGAATCCCAGCACTTATGCAACCCCTTCGGGGTAGTTTGGCCGGGCGCGTGCCTTCCCCAGGGTGCGCTGGCGCGACCCTGGGCTGTATTGTCCAACGCCTTCGGCGTATGAGACGGTGGTGACTCCTGCTCCTAACCTTAGCCGTCATCTTCGTCGCCGGATTGGGGAGGGGGCACTTTCGTCTGTTTTCTCCACGTCTTCCAATAGTCCTTGAGCCGGCACAGGAATGTCTTGGGCTTCTCGCCATGCACCTGATCGGCCATGGAGAACGCCTCTTCCTGCAGCTCCCGACGGCGGCTGTCCAGGGCGGCTAGCGTACCTTCCAGAGAATTATCTCCTCTAAGCCTGGCGGAGTCCGCGGTGACTTTGACGCGTAAAACGGCCAGGTCGTGATCGTCACCCAGGAGTTGCGTTAGCTTGTGGGTTTGCTCGGTCAGGTCCTGCATCTCCCCGGGAAAGATGGGCTGGAGCAACTGCAACTGGTGCCAGAAGTACTTGGCCTGTTTGCGCCACTCGTGGAGGTTTTCCATGGTCGCATCTGCACAGGCAGCGGCATAAGCAAACCGGCAGCTCTCATAAACACGGCGCAGGCCCGGGCGCATCGCCGACCAGCCCCGGTGGCTAATGGTCCATTTTTTCAGACGCCCGCGCGCTTCTTCAGCCGTTTGCCGCACCCGCGCGAAAATCTCTTTATCCTCCAGGACTTTTTGGCGTGCGGCATCGAGATCGGCCTGCAAGACCTTGCGCACCTCGGCAAGCCTGCTCGCCGAAGTCTTGCCGGCGGCACGCTCCGTCACGCTATCAAGCGCCTTGAGAAGCACCATGGCATCGCGCAGCTCGGCGAGCGGCTGGGCGGCATCGCGGAAGCAAGCGTTTTGCTGCCGGTAAGTCTTTTCTCCCAGCTCGTCACGCAAGAGGCGGAGAACGGCGCGCACCTTCTTGAAGCGCTGACGGATTTCGTGCACCGCCTCGTCGTGGTCGCCAGGGCGTTCCAAGGCCTCCAGGATGCGATCCAGCTGTTTGCGGACAATGCGCCTGACGGCTTTGCGCACGGACTCGTTTGGTCCCATTTCGAGTGCCATGACTTCATCCCTATGACGTCGCAGCATGGTAACCCGAAGCGTTAACGAAGCCATGCTTGGCGAGAAGCCCTCGCTGGCGCTTCGGGTTACCATGCACACAGTTTACACAATTAATGGCGGCCCTGCCTCTACTTCGGTTGTCGCAGCTGTAACCCCTTTGACACCAGGGATCGTTCCGCAAGTTCAAACAAGCCTTGCACCAGGAGCGCCAGGAGCGCCGTTGGAATGGCGCCTCGCAAAACGAGACCATTGTCGGCCTTGTACAGCCCGGTGAAGATCACCTGTCCAAAACCACCGGCGCCGATGAAACCTCCGAGCGTGGCAGTGCCGACGTTAATTACCGCGGCGGTCTTGATACCGGCCAGGATGGTTGGCGAAGCGAGGGGCAATTCAATCAGGCGCAGCCTGGCCGCGGCCGGCAAGCCCAGGGCTTGCGCCGCCTCGCGCAAGGACAGCGGTATATTGCGCAAGCCCGCATGTGTGTTGCGCACGATCGGGAGCAGGCTGTAGAGAAAGAGCGCCGCCAGCGCCGAGCGGAAATCCGCCCCCAGCACCGGGATGAGCATGACCAGCAGGGCGATGGACGGAATCGTCTGCAGCAGCCCCGCTGCGGCCAGCACGCCCTGGCCCAGGGCCGGCCAGTAAGCGGCCAGAATGCCGAGCGGCACCGCCACCACGATTGCCGCCAGCAGCGACAAGACCACCAGTGATACATGCTGTCCGGCCGCCCGCAGCAGCTTCAGCGCGACGCTTTCCACCGCTACCGCGCTGGCTTCCTCAGCCGGCAAAATGCCCGCTCTGCTCAGGAAATCCGCGGCCACGCGGCGCTCAGGCAACTTTTGCACTTCCACTTCCGCATTCAGCGCCTGCATGTCGGCTGCCGAGATACGGCCTTCAAGTTTCCGCCAGGCCTCGACGACTTCCGGCGCGCGTCCGGCCAGGTCGGCGCGGTACAGCACCACGGCCTCGTACTGCGGAAAGTACTTCCTGTCGTCCTCCAGCACACTCAGATCGTAAAGCTTGATCTTGGCGTCCGTGGAGTACAAATCCGTGAGGTCGATGTCGCCGGACTGCAAGCTCGCATAGGCCAGGGCATGCTCCATGCCCTTGACGGTGGTCTGCGGCAACTCGTAGCGGCCGCGCAAACCGGGCCAGCCGTCCGCACGGTCCAGGAACTCACTGGTGAAGCCGAACTTGAGATCGGGATGCGCGCGCAGGTCGGAAATAGTGTGAATGCCGCGCCGTGCGGCTACGTCCTTCATCATGCCCAGCGCATACGTATTGTTGAAGCCCAGGGACCGGCTCATCCGCACGCCATGCTCGGCGAGCGCCTGGCGCAGCGACTCCAGGGTCGGCAGATCGCGGCCAGTGAGGATCTCCTTGCGGATTGTGCCGGTATAGTCAACATAGGCATCGATATCGCCGCCCTGCAGAGCCCGCCAGGCGATCTGCGTGCCGGCCAGGCCCTGCCGGTGCTCCACGCGAACGCCCTCATGCCGTGCCAGAAGCGCCAGCATTTCGCCGAGGATGCCGGATTCGGTGAACGCCTTGGAGCCCGTGCGCACCAGTTGCGGCTTCTCGGCCGGCGACTCTGCGCGGAGGTCGGCGGCTAGACAACCAGTCAGCAGCGCTGCGACAAGACAGGCGGAACTTCGGGCGGTCATGCGTGTTTTCCCGGCACTGGTTCTTCGATGTCCAGCAAGGCGCTGCGCTGCGCGGTCACGAACTGGCTGACGAACGGGTCGGCTGGCTGCTCGACGAGTTCGCGTAACGTTCCTTCCTGCACGATCGAGCCGGCGCGGAGCAGGACAATCCGGTCGCCAAAGTAGCCGGCCTCGCCGAGGTCGTGCGTCACCAGCACGACGGTCTTGCCCAGCGTCCGGAAAATCCGCCGCAAGACCTCTTGCAGATCCGAGCGGATGAGCGGGTCCAGGGCGCCGAGCGGCTCATCAAGCAGCAGCACATCCGGGTCAAGCAACAGGGCGCGCATCAGTCCAACGCGCTGCTGCTGGCCGCCGGAAAGCTGGATCGGAAAACGCTCCAGGCCGTCGGCGGGGAACTGCGTCAGAGCCGCCAGTTCGTTAAGGCGCTGGCCGATGCGCGGCGCATCCCAACCCAGGTACCCGGCCATCAAGGTAATGTTCTGGCGCGCGGTCAGGTGCGGAAACAGCCCGCCGTCCTGAACTACATAGCCCATGCGCCGTCGCAGCGCCAGCACATTCTGCGGCGTCAAGGCCATGCCCCGAAAGCGCACACTGCCGGTATCCGGCGTGAGCAGACCAATCATGAGGCGCAGCAACGTCGATTTGCCGCTGCCGCTGGGACCAATCAGCACCGTAGTCTGGCCGTCCGCCACTACCAGGTCGGTGCGCCCGAGCGCTGTCACGCCCTGAAAGGTCTTGGAAACGCCGATCAACTCGAGCATAAATGGATCCTGGCCAGGTTCGCGCGCAGCCGGGGCAATAGTTCTTTTTACTGGGAAAGGGAAGATGAGGCATCACTAACTGTAGAGCCTGCCAAGCCATTCTGCCACCAGTGCGGGCTTGGGCTGGCCTTCAATTTCCACGGTGATCGCCCAGGTGACCTCGACGCCGCCCGGTACGTCTGCGACGGATTGCAAAGTACTGTGCAGGCGGAGCCGCGCTCCGGCCAGCACCGGCGCTGTAAAGCGCACGCGATTAAAGCCGTAGTTGAGCGACTTGCGGATGCCTTCAATCTTGACTGCTTGCATTTTCAGATGAGTCAGAAGCGCCAGCGTCAGAAAACCGTGGGCGATGGTGCCGCCAAACGGTGATTCGGCTTTGGCTCGCGCGGGGTCGCAATGGATCCATTGCCGGTCCTGGGTGATCTCGGCGAACGCATCGATCAGCGCCTGCGACACCTGGAACCAATCGCCGAGCCCGACCTCCTGGCCAACCAGTCCCTTGAGCTCTGCAACGCTTCCTATTACTCGTGTCGACATAGTGTTTTCCGCGCTCCAAATAGGCCGTGCGCGCGACTCACACCAGCCCGAAGCGCCAGCGAGGCCTCGCTGGCGCTTCGGGCTGGTGCAGCAGCTTTCGGCCCAGCCCATAGAATAGCAAGCAATCGCCGAGCATCATACTTTGTTCGAGGGCCGCTCTCATGGCTTACGACGAAATTCTTTACGATGTTGCCGACCGAGTCGCGACCGTGACCTTGAACCGGCCGGCCAAGCTCAACGCCTGGACGCGGCACATGGAGAAGGAGGTGCGCGCCGCCATGAGCGCTGCCGAGCGCGATGACAACGTCCGAGTCATCATCCTCACCGGCGCCGGCCGGGGCTTCTGCGCCGGCGCCGACATGCAAATGCTGAGCAGCGTGGCCGGGGTCAAACGCTCCGAGGCGGAGCTGCGGGAAGCGCTCGCGGATTGGCTCAGCGACTCCGGGCAGTCGGACGTTCGGCCCGATTTCAAAAAGACGTATTCCTATTTCCCGAGCATCAGCAAGCCGATCCTGGCGGCGATCAACGGCCCGGCGGCGGGCCTGGGGCTGGTCATCGCTCTCTACTGCGACCTGCGCTTCGCCTCGGACGGGGCCAAATTCAGCACGGCTTTCGCGCGTCGCGGGTTGATCGCGGAGCACGGCATAAGCTGGATGCTGCCGCGCCTTGTCGGCATCGCCAATGCCCTCGACTTGCTGCTGTCGGCGCGCAGCATTGATGCCGCCGAGGCGCTGCGCATGGGCCTGGTCAGCCGCGTGTTACCCCAGGAGAGCTTCCTGGAAGGCGTCCGCGCGTACGCGGCGGAGCTGGCTAACATGGTGTCGCCGCGCTCCATGAAAATCATCAAGCGACAGGTCTACGAAGCTCTCTTCCAGAACCTGGCGGAAGCGGTCGATGACGCGAACCAGGAAATGCTGAAAAGTTTCACCTGCCAGGACTTTCAGGAGGGAGTTGCTCACTTTCTGGAAAAGCGCGCACCTGCTTTCACCGGCAAGTAATCAAGGTCTGCTCGGTCCCTGCTTCCAACTGCTCACGACGCGGGCAGGAACTTTACGCAGACCGGCATCGGCACCCCAACGGTCGATCCCGTCGGTGTAAGTTCCCCCGTTTCCAGATTGATTCGAAAGACAATTAAGTTGTTGCCGTCCTGATTTGCGACGATCAAATACTTGCCCGTTGGGTCGATGCCGAAGTTGCGCGGCACCTTGATGCCTGCGCCTTGATGACCCACTGGAGCGAGGCTGCCGGTCTTTTGATCGATGGCAAAAATCGCAATGCTGTCATGGCCGCGATTGGAGCCATAGAGGAATTTGCCGGATGGGTGGATTTGCACCTCGGCGGTGTAGCTGGCGCCGGTGAAATCCCTGGGTAGCGTGGACAGCGATTCACGCGGCTGAAGGACGCCGCGCTCGGCGTCGTAATCGAAACCGGTAATGGTGCTGGCCAGCTCGTTGATGACCCAGGCCCATTTGCCGTTGGGATGGAAAGCGAAATGCCGCGGTCCCGCGCCAGGCGCGACCTTGGCGGCAGGCGGGTCGTTTGCCGTCAAAGTGCCCTTGGCCGGGTCGAAGCGGTACTGGAAGACCTTGTCCAGGCCCAGGTCGGCGACGAAGGCGAAGCGGTTGTCGGGGGCGACGTTGATGGAATGGGCGTGGGGCGCCTCTTGCCGCTGCGGATTGACGCTCTTGCCGCGGTGCTGCAGGAAGCTGCTCATCTCCGCCAGGCTGCCGTCCTCTTGAATCGGCAGGACACCGGCGCTGCCGCCGCCGTAGTTGGCGACCAGCACATTCTTCCCCTGGCGATCCACGACCAGGTGGCAGGGCCCCGCGCCCCCGGACGCCTGGACATTGAGCAGCTTCAGAGCGCCACTCTTGGGATCGAGCGCGAAGGCGCTGACCGCGCCGCTGCGCTTGCCGCCGAAGTCGCTAGTCTCGGTGACCGCATAAAGATAGCGCTGGTTGGGATGGAGAGCGAGGAACGAGGGACTCACCACCTCAGCCGCGAGCGTCGGATCAGAAAGCTTGCCGGTGCCGAGATCCAACTCCAGGCGGTAGATGCCCTTGCTGGTCTTCGCGGTGTAGGTGCCGACGAAGACCCAGAGCTTTTCCGGTTTGGAATCCTTGTCGGCCGCCGAGCCAGTTGGCGTACAGAGTAACATTGCAGAGAGCGTCAGAAATACCCTTGACAATAACAAATTACGCCGATGCGACATCTCATTCTCCTGGCAGAACGCGATTGATAGGAGGTGACATGCAACTCTCGAAGTTTCGAAAACACCTGAGCAGCAGGTTTACCAACCGCCTTACCGGACTCGATATCCGCCGTTCGCTGCGACAGTTCTGCATCCCAGGCCGCATCGGCATCGCTCTCCACGGCTTCGTCGAGCGAGCTAATCAAGAAGTAGGCCAAGTCCGCGCGCTCTTCGATTGTCAGCGATGCCAATGCCGATCGAATTTTCTCGACTGCTTTGGTCATGGCAATCCCTCCGCTTCTAAATCCCGATTATATCCTTATTCTCGTGACGCGGAGTCGTATTTTCCCGACAAACCGATGTGCGCTATTTCTTGCTTGAAGTAAGGTGTGTCGCAATTTCCGGCCATTGTGCAGAAGATGGGGCCGCAGTTCTTGATGACACCCTGAGCGAAGTAGCATCGAAGCGAACGGACAAGATCAGGAGCGCGAAACGCGGCTGCTGGAGCCTGGAAATTTCGGCTTGGGCTCGTGGGCGCCGTGACGGATAACTTTCCGCTGGGCAGGAGGCGAAGCCTGCGACATGGCGCCCAGAGG
>DASZFN010000461.1:0-3124 GCA_035939715.1 Gemmataceae bacterium
GCCGCGTGGCGCTCGAATAAGCGGCACGTGATCCCCTACATCAAAGTTGGCTCGAAAGTTTTTTACCGTCGCTCAGATTTAGACACATGGCTCGAAAGTCGGCGCGTCGTTGGTGCCAGCGGGCCGTCCAGCTCAGCGACATTCGCTTGTGATCAGATTGAATTCAGCAAAGGGAGCCTGCGCCGGTGATGCACCAGCCAGGCCGCTTGCTCGACTACCAAGCCCAGCCGATGCGTGAAGCCGGAGGCGAGGCAGGAATAAACGACCCGGTAAGGGGAAATCGGATGGGTGCAAGGAGTTGAACGTTCTCTGAAGCAAAAAGGCCGGTTGCCCGCGACAGGCAAAAACCGGCCAAAGGAAATCAGCATGAGGAATAATCTACACGAAAAACGTGGGAAATGGAATCGCGTCAACAAGAAGAATCCGTGCCCGGTATGCAAGAAACCGGATTTCTGTCTGGTCTCCCCCGATGGAGCGATAGCTGGTTGCATGCGCGTCGAGTCCGGTAGTTATCGGACGAAGCAAACGAAGAATGGCGCGCCGATGCACTTGCATCGGCTTTTAGCCCAACCGCAGAACAGTGCCGAACCGGCTCCGAAGAACGGGGCGAAAACGCGGCGGGCGGCTTCTGACGTGCTGAATCAAGTCTATTCCGCCTTGCTTAAAGCCTTGCCCCTCAAAAAGACTCACCGCGAAAGGCTGCGCGAGCGCGGCCTGCCAGCCAAAACGATCAAGCGCAACGGGTACGGGAGCTTGCCCGTCCAAGGCCGGCATCGAATCGCCAAGGAGCTGCATGATCGCTTCGGTAACGCGATTCTTTCCATCCCCGGTTTTATTTTCAAAGAAAAAGATGGCGGGCGCTACCTGACGATTGCGGGGGCACCCGGTCTGTTGGTCCCGGTCCGCGAAATTGGGGGGAACATCGTAGCCTTAAAGGTTCGCCGAGACGATGTAGATGAAGGGTCGCGATATTCCTACATCTCCTCCACGACCTACGCCGGACCGGGACCCGGTGCACCGGTCCACATTCCTCTGGGGATTAAGGGACCGACGGATACTGTTCGCATTTCTGAAGGCGAGTTGAAGGCAGATGTGGCCTACTTCCGATGCAAGGTTCCCACCATCTCCGCGCCGGGCGTGACGAATTGGCGTTCAACCCTGGACACGCTAAAGACGCTTGCGGCCAAGACCGCCCGCCTAGCTTTCGATATGGACGCCCGCACGAAGCCGACTGTGGCGGGGCCGCTTTTAGCCTGCGCGGAAGCTGTGCTCAGCGAAGGGCTCAACCTGGAGCTGGAGCGATGGCCCCTTGAAGCCGGAAAGGGGATCGACGATCTACTGTCCGCTGGCAAAAGCCCCGAAGTGTTGAGTGGGGATGCCGCGCTGACTGCGATACGAGAAATAGCTGTGGCTGCTGGCGTAAAGAGCAGGGAGGAGAACGTCCTCGAGCGCATGGCTGACGTGCTGGCAACCGGCGGCGCTCCCGCTGTGTTCGCTGATCGGCCGTTGCTAGAAGCCCTAGCTCGCTTGAAAAGTAGTGACCCTGCTGCCTTTGCAGCCCGCCGCGCGGCCATCAAGGGGCAGATTTCACTCCGCGATCTGGACGCAGCCCTGAAGCCCTTACAGCGGCAGCAGGCCAACGAGCGGCCACCCGCTTTGTTGGGAGAAGCAGGTTACCGAATTCAAGATGGTCGTCTTTGCCGCGAGTGCGGCACGCCCGACGGCGGGATGGCCCTGGTGCCCCTGTGTAACTTTACTGCTCAAATTTGCGAGGTAATCACGCGCGACGATGGTGTTGAGTTAGTTTCTCAATTCGTCTTGGACGGCACCCTGGCGGATGGACGGCCACTGCCCCCCGTGCAAGTTCCCACGGCGGACTTCGCGGGCCTGGATTGGGTAACGCCCCTTTGGCATGGGGAAGCCGTTGTTTACGCCGGCATGGGAATGCACGACCACGCGCGCGTTGCTATCGAATTGCTTTCGCAGAACCGGACACGGCGGACAATCTTTACGCATACTGGCTGGCGTGAAATCGCTGGAGTCTGGCACTACCTGCACGGCGGCGGCGCGATCGGCCCGGCCGGGACAGCCCCGGACATCGAGGTGTCGCTGCCCGGCGCCCTGGCCCGGTACACGATGCCCCCGCCGCCGGAAGAGGCTGAGTTGATTGCCGCTGTCCGTGCCTCGCTGGCTCTGTTGGACGGACTGGCGCCTGACCAGCTTGCCTTCCCACTGCAAGGCGCAGTCTTTCGAGCAGCTCTCGGCACGGCACCCGGTGCCCTCGATCTGTCCGTGCACCTGGCAGGACCTCACGGCGCCGGCAAGAGTGAACTGGTGGCCCTCGCCGTTCAACACTATGGCGCCGGAATGGACGCCCGCAATCTGCCAGGTAGCTGGCTTTCAACGGGCAACGCGCTGGAAGGCCTGGCGTTCGCCGCCAAGGATGCACTATTTGTGGTGGACGACTATGCTCCTCGCGGGACAAGCGGGGACCGGCAGCGACTTGAGCGCGAGGCGGATCGGCTATTGCGGGCGCAGGGCAATCGCGCCGGTCGGCAGCGAATGCGTGCCGACGGCGGAATACGCCCAGAGCGCCCCCCTCGCGGCCTGATCTTGTCCACGGGCGAGGACGTTCCCGGCGGCCAGTCTCTCCGTGGTCGCCTATTGATCCTTGACGCATCGCCAGGGGACGTGCCCCTGGCCCGGCTGACGTCATATCAGCGAGACGCTTCTGCAGGGCTGTATGCCAAAGCGATGGCCGGCTTTGTCCGCTGGCTCGCTCCACATTACGGCGAATTATGCGTACGGCTGCCTGACGAAAGGGCCGCGTTGCGCGACAAGGCATTGACTGGCGCCGGCTCGCCGCGCACGCCTGGCATCGTTGCCGACCTAGCGCTCGGCCTAAAACTCTTCTTCGATTTCGCTTGCTCCATTAAGGCGTGCACCGACGCCGAACGAGATACCTTCGCCTGCCGGGGCTGGCAAGCATTGCTCAAGGCCGCCGACGCACACGCGAAACACGTTGAGGCGGCGGAACCTACGGCCCTGTTTCTTCGCCTTTTGCTCGCGGCACTGGCTTCCGGCCGGGCGCACGTCGCCGACCGGGAGGGCAGGGTGCCAGAAG
>DASZFN010000462.1:0-4388 GCA_035939715.1 Gemmataceae bacterium
CCGCCCAGGGCATCGATCTCGCGCACAATCTGCCCCTTGGCCACGCCGCCGATGGCGGGGTTGCAACTCATCTGCGCAACGGTATCGGCGCTCATGGTCAAGAGAGTCGTGCGCAGCCCCATGCGCGCTGTCGCCAGGGCAGCTTCTACGCCGGCGTGGCCAGCGCCGACCACAACCACGTCAAAATCAAAAGTGAGCATAAACGACTCGTACAGGAACGATATCTCCTCGGACTATATCGCAATGCATCGACTGGAGAAAGGCTTCGTGCCGATTATCATTACACGTGGAGAATTCTGTGCCGCGCCTTCAGCCATCCGCGGGCTAAATTTGTAAAATCGCTAGGGCTTCCGCGAAAAAGAGCTCTTGAAGGACCATTTCGGAATGGGAGAACAATCGCCAACGGTGATCGTCATCGCGGGCCCGAATGGCGCGGGTAAATCGACCGCCGCCCCGGTTCTGCTGCCAAGAACTCTAGGGGTCCTGGAATTCGTAAATGCTGACGTCATCGCGCGTGGACTTTCGGCGTTAAGACACCATCCGACGGCGCTACCGGCGCGGGCTTGTGAACTTCTTCACGCTATATCAACGTATCGCCGACGAATGGCATTTTTACGATAACTCGGTTGCAAAGAGACCATGCTTGTTGGCATCAGGAAGCGGCACAGAGGAGGAGATTTTCTTTCCGGACGTATGGGAGCAAATAAAAAAGGGAATAACCGATGCGAAACGGACATAGAAACAAAGTTACAGAACTGTTTGCCGACAGGGAGTTGATCGATGAAGCTCTTGCCCGCGCCGTGCGCGAGGCTCTGCTGCGTCACAAGCAAGCAGGAAATCCAGTTTGCGAATGGCGCGAGGCAAGATCGTCTGGATTCCGGCCGACGAAATCCTGATTGATGAGCCTGAACAAATGCCGGATCTCAAGAGCTAAGGCGCAAGGATCATCTCCGGAAGGCCCGCGTTACCTTGGTATCCCTTCGGTACTCCCACACTTCTCTGCCTTCGCGATCCAATTCCACAGCCCGGTTTTGAATATAAGAAGTAACGAGCGTGTGCCCGTTGGCCAAACGCACAGCGGCAATGGGCTCGCGGAAAAAGACGTCCCACACCGGCCGGCCGTCGGCGTCGTATTCGACGACGCGATTGTGCTGCCGCTCGGGGATGAGGACATGGTTGCCCGGCAACACCTCAATGCGCCCGCCGGAGGTGTTGACGTTGGCGGGCAGGCTCTGCAATTCCTTGCCGGAGGGATCGAGGCGCACGAAACGATGCAACATGGTGACGCAGGCGAGGTCGCCGTTGGCCAGCTTTTGCGCCTTCATGAAGTTCTCGCCGCCGGGACGGGAGTAGCTGAAAACGATCTTTCCCTCCCGGTCCACTTCCACGAGGCGCGGCGGTGTGGCGATGAAGGTGTTGCCGTTTCGCAAGCGCTGGGCCATGAGCGGCTCCGCAATCTGCTTTTCCCAGAGAACCTCTCCCTTCCGATTGCGTTCCGTGACCCGGTCCCCGGCATGCTCGGCAATCAGGACGCGGTCGCCCGGCAGCATCTGGGCATCCAGGGGCAGCTTGAGTTCGCTTATCTCCAGGCGCGGCTTGTCATGGTTGTCCAGCTCAATCACCCGACCCTCGTCGAGCAGCACCAGCAGCGTGTATCCCAGCACCCGGTTCATGCCTTCGAGACGCGACAGGTCTGCCGTGGTTTCGTGCTGGCGCCACCAGGCGGTCCAGGCATCACGGCAGCGGCGATGTGCGGCGGCATCGCGGCCCAGATCCACCCCCGGTCCTTGTTCGCCGGCCAGTCGCAGCAACACATCCTCCGCCTGCCAGGCGCCGATATCGGGAAGTTGCGCGAGGAGGTCGATCAATACCGGCATGGCTTCCTTCTTGCCGACGCTTGCCAGTGCTAGACCGGCGCGCAGACGCACGCCGGCCTCGCCGTCCTTGAGTAATTGCTCGACGTCCGCGCGTTTGGCTCCCACTCCGGCCCGGCACAGCGCCTCCGCAGCCAGGGCCCGGCGCAGCGGCTGTTCATCCTTTAACGCGTTGACGACGATTGGATCGGGATTGCCGTCGCGCACGGCCAGAACAGTGAGCGTGGTGAGAAGATCGCCTGCCACCACCTCGTCTTCGGCAAAGGGGGCGTAGCTCAACAGGACGGGCGCTGCCCCAGCCGGCTTGCGCAAGGCCACGAGGCGCAAGGCCGCGGCGGCCAGGCCGGCGCGCGGTTCTTTTTCCTCGATCATACGTATGCATTCCTCGGCCCGATGCAGCACTTCCAGGTCGCGGTCCTTGAGTGCGCGGCGCAGAAACGGCAAGGCTACGACCCCCTGCTTGACCAGGTCATCCGAAGCCTTGGAGCGCACTCTGAAAGTTACATCGCCCAGTTGCTGGACCAGCGCCTCAATCTGCTTTTGCGCCTGGGGCGTCAGTGTCCGCATGCGGAAGAAGTCCAGCAGTCGGGAGGCGTCGGTGGCGATGCCGGCCTCCTTGAGCGTTTGCTCGTCTGCCGCGCCGGGATCCTCGGCGGCCGCAAGGGCGCAGGCCATGATCCCCAGCAGCAGACCCATGCTCAGAAGAATTCGCGTCAACACCGGCATCTTCACCCTTCTTCAAGCCTCACTACCATACGCGTGCATGGCAATGAGCAGTTCAACGGTTACCGTTTGCGCGCCCGGATCGGCCGCCCCTCGGTCTTCATTTCCCAGACGACCTTGCCGGCTCGATCCAACTCCTGGACGCACGTGAACGCCTGCGAAGTTACCAGCACGTGACCATTGGGCAGAAACGTGGCCGAGTTCGGCATCTGTGCGGCTACCTGCCTGACGATCTTGCCGTCAGCACGAAACTCCACGAGCCGATTATTCATCGGTTGGGCCACCACGAAGTTGCCGCCGGCCAACGCTTCCAAGCCACCCAGGGTGCCGCCAATAAAGAAGCTTCCCACTTCCTTGCCCCCAGCGTCAAGACGAAGACACATGCCGCCCGCCGTCAAACAGATAATCTGGCCGTCGCGCAGCTTGACGGCGGACAGCAGATCGTGAGCCGGCCGGCTGTAGCTGAGGACCTGCCTGTCATCACGATCGACTTCGAGGAGCAGGTTGCGACTGGCGATGAACGTGTTGCCGTTGGGCAAGCGCTGGCAATTGAGCGGCATGGTCACCGGCTTCTGCCACAGGATATTTCCCTTGAGGTCCCGCTCCGAGACCAGCATGCCGAATTGCTCCGCGATGAGGACGCGATTTCCCGGCAGCAGCTGAGCATCCGCGGGAAAACGCAGCCCGGTAATTTCCCAGCGCAGCTTGCCGTCGGGCCCCCACTCACCGACGCGGCCGGTGTTGGTACGGGCGTCGGCCTGAACCAGAAGGATATAACCGAGCTGATGTTCCGATCCGTCCAGCTTGGCCAGGTCAAGACGGGCGCCGTCCACTTTCCACCACGCCAGCCACGTATCGCGGGCTTCGCTGCGTTTCGCGGGCGTCGCGCCGAAGTCCAGCGTGGGCGGATGCTCACCGGCCAGGCGCTGCAGTAACTCCTGCGCTTGCCAGGCCTGCTCCAGTGACACATCAGCGGCCAGGTCGATCAGAACCGGAATTGACTCGCGCACCTTCAAGACTGCCAGGGCCAAGGCAACGCGCAAGCGCACAGTTGCCACCGGATCTTTCAACAGCCGCCGAACAGCCGGCTCATCGGCGCCGATGCTTTTGCAGATCGTCTCTGCCGCGACCGCTCGGCGGAGAGCCTGCTTATCTTCGAGTGCCTGCAAAACCGCCGCGTCCGGCTTGTTCTCGCGCACGCCGACGACCAACAGGGCACGTTGCATGGCTTCCACAGTGGCTTCATCGTCGGCAAAGGGCAGATAGCCCAGCAGCACCGCAGCGGCCTCAGGCGGCTTGCGCACGGCGAGCAGGCGGGCTGCTGCGGCCGGGGTGAATGGCCCCTTCTCATGACTGATGGCGTGAAGGCATTTCTGCGCCCGCTCAACGACTTCGGTGTCGTTTGACCTGGCGGCCTGCCGCAGCAGCGGCGCCGCCCGGCTGCCAAGAGCCGACAGCGCTGCCGTCGCCTTTTCGCGCACTTCAAAAGCATCGTCGCCCAGTTGGCGGACCAGTGTTTGAATTTGCTCTTGGTCGGCGTCGGTCAGAGTCCTGCGCCGAAAATACGCCAGCAATTCGCCGGAACTTGCCTGCCGCCACCATTCGGCCCAATCGGCGCGGTGCTTCCGGCGGCCGGCGCCTGAAGGACCGGTCTGCGCGTCGCCAGTTCCTTCGCCGGCCAGTGCGCTGAGAAAACCCAGGGCCTGCGCTGCCTGGTACGGCGGCAGTTCATCCGGCAGGGCGATCAATACGGTTATCGCTTCCTCGTCGGAGAGTGCTCCGAGCGCCAGG
>DASZFN010000463.1:0-1997 GCA_035939715.1 Gemmataceae bacterium
TCCATCCTTTTTTTATCCTCAAAGTACGATGTCCCCTTTTTCTTACCCGGGGTTGATGCGACATGGCAACCTGGGCAATCGGCCTGTTGGTGGCTTGTGCGTCATTACTGATGATCTTTTTTACGTACTTCGCGTGCCAGACGGTCTTCCAGATCGAAGAGAGCCTGACCAGTTGGGCACGGCAGCACGGCTACCGCATCATCGCCAAAGAGGGGCGGCAATACTTCGTTGGCCCGTTCAAGATCAACAAGTATCGTCCGACCTATTACATCACCGTTGAAGACCGCCAGGGACAGCAGAAGAAAGGCTGGATTCGACTGGGGACGTGGTACATCGTCGGGTTCAAGGAACGCATCCGGGTTCTCTGGGAAGAGTGATCTGTGGTCTGTCAATTTTAGGGAATACGTTGCAAAGCCCACACGCACAACGCACACCGATTGCAAGCGATAGGGGAGCGTGGGGGAGTGTTTTGCCATTTCCTGCCACGATGACAAAACACTGAGAGCCCACCTTCCCGGCTTCCTCCCGCGCAAAAAAAAATACCGGCGAGGTGAGAGGTTTCGAGGTTTTGCCGGTACTGGAAGGCGAGGCAAGCTGTTGTGAGGACCAATGGCAGAGATCCCTCCCACTCGGGCGAGCCTGCTCGTCCGCCTGAGCGATCCCCGGGACGGGACCGCATGGAGCCAGTTTGTTGAACTTTACGCCCCCCTGGTCTTCGGCTACGCGCGCAAGCAGGGCCTCCAGGACGCCGACGCCGCCGACCTCACGCAGGACGTGCTCGTCGCCGTCGCCGGGGCCATCGGCCGGCTGGAATACGATCCGGCCCGCGGAGCCTTTCGCAACTGGCTCTTCACGATCGTCCGCTACAAGCTCTCCAACGTGCGGGCCGCGCGGGCAAACGGCTCACGGGGTAGTGGCGACACCGCGATCCACGATCTCCTGAATCAATACCCCGCGCCCGAAACGCTGGAGAAGGACTGGCAGCTCGAGTGGGAAGACCGGCTGTTCGCCTGGGCCTCGGAACAAGTACGCCACGAGGTCCAAGGCACCACCTGGCAGGCATTCTGGAGAACCGCCATCGACGGTCAATCCGGCAAGCAGGTGGCCGGCGCCCTCGGTCTGAGTGTCACCGCCGTGTACAACGCCCGCAGCCGCGTGCGCGCCCGACTGAGGGCAATCGTCCAGTCCGTACAGGAGCCCTGAACCTCGGGCATCCGGGAGCCGATGAGATATGACGCGCGATCTCACAACCGCACCGCTCGACTGTCCAGCGATCGAAAGCTGGCAGGCGCTATTTGAGGACGCCCTGCCATCCGATCAGCGCGAGCGTTATGAGCGCCACCTGGAAGCATGCGTGGCCTGCCAGGAGCGTCTCGACCAGGCCGAGGAATGCGAAGATTTGCTGCGGGCGACGGGTCGCCGCATCGGCGACCCGACGGTCGCACCGGCCAACCCGAGCCTGATTCAAGTGCTGAAGCGTTTACGCGAGGAGAAGTGCCCGGACGGGACCGCCCTTGCGGAACCGGCCGACCTGTACTTCCTCCGCCCGGCCGAGCGTCCGGGCCTCCTTGGCACCCTGGGACCCTACGAGGTGCAGGAAGTAATCGGGCAAGGGGGAATGGGGGTGGTGCTGAAGGCGTACGAGCCTGCACTGCACCGGCTGGTGGCCATCAAGGTCATGGCAGCCGCCGTGGCCGGCAGTGCTACCGCCCGCCGCCGTTTCACCCGCGAGGCCCAGGCAGCAGCAGCCGTCTGCCACGACCACGTTGTCGCCGTACACGGCGTCCACGAGATCGACGGCCTGCCTTACCTGGTCATGCAATACGTTGCCGGCGAGTCACTGCAGGGCCGGCTTGACCGCGCCGGGCCTCTGGAGGCGGCGGAGGCGGTGCGCATCGCGCTGCAGACGGCCCACGGGCTGGCGGCGGCGCACGCCCAGGGACTGATCCACCGGGACATCAAGCCGGCCAACCTGCTGCTGGAGAATGGCCTGGCCC
>DASZFN010000464.1:0-3528 GCA_035939715.1 Gemmataceae bacterium
TTGTCCAAGTAAATCATGGCGATCAAGCGGTCGTTTGTCCGTTGCCTTGGTTCTGCGAACTTGCCGGGAATACAGTATCCATTCGCACAGAAGCCACCTCGACAATCCGATCAAGTTCACGCAGTTCAAACAAAATGTGCAAGGGTGGAATATGCAAGCCTCGAAGGACGCGGTCCACAAATCAGCGAGGCGATCCTCCGCACTGCGGAGCCAGGTGACGGTAAAACGCGTCATTTTCCGTCCAAGGAACGGAGGTGTTCAAGCACTTCAGCGGTCGTATAGCGCGGTTCGTTCGATGCCAGGCGTTTCTTGGCATCGGCGACCTCTTCCTCCGTCCAAACAGGCGGAATCACACCCAAAAGGTTGCCTTGCCGATCACGGACCTCAACGGGTTTCAGCGAAGAAGCAAGGAGCTTCGCCTGTTCATCGTCCAGGATTATCTGAGGCATGACTTCCTCCGCTCAACGAAAAACGCCTGCTTGCAAGACTTCCTCTAGATTTTCTCCTGCTCATCCGGCGAATCCCTGAGGTCCCATGCGGCCAGGATCGGCATCATTTAGTCGCTTAAGGACATCTTGCATATATGCCAGGTCGAAGCCGCCTGTGCGCTCCCATTCTTCTTGCAAGGCACGCAGGCGAGCTTGCACTTGAGCGCCCGTGTAGCGCGGTCCTGGTGTTGCCGCTCTGCGCTTTAGTTCCTGGATCATTTCAGGAGAGATTTCTGGCATGGTCTTCCCTCCATTCTCCTCAAGTGTACCACGCCTGGAGAAGCTCTGGCAATCAAGTCAGTGCCCGACATATTTCGCGTAGAGTGTCCGAGCCTTGTCAACGTCGCTTGTTCCCTTGATGATCGCCCGACCATCCGGAAACACGGTGAATTCAAAGCCATCGGCATTGAACTTGAGCAAAAACCGGTTGTAGCTCACTTCGCCCATCAAACCCAGATGATGCGCGAGCTCCTCAAAGTTCAGCTTCGTCGGGCTGCGCTGCGTTACCTGCACGGCGTTGCGGCCACAGAGGCTGGTGGTGTGTGAACCGTGCTCCCCGTCCAGCCATTCGAAGCGACGATGCTTGCAACAGGGGCAATCGACCTTTCCCAGAAGGGGCGCGATCTTGATGCGCCGCTGAACGTTGTCCCAGACGTCGAGATAAATCAATTCCCGGTTGATGCGCTCGCGCCGGCCGGTGAGGATTTTGAAGGCTTCGGCAGCCTGGTAGCTGGCGACAATGTTGACAATCGGCGACAGTACACCGGCCGTTTCGCACGTGCCCGCCTCTCCGGGAGCGGGCGCGGCCTCAAAGACGCAGCGCAAACACGGCGTTTCGCCCGGCAGAATCGTCATGGTCTGGCCGTGACTGCCGATGCAGCCGCCATAGACCCAGGGCTTGCCGAGTTTGACGGCGGCGTCATTGATCAGGTAACGAATCTCGAAATTATCCGTGCCGTCCAGGATCAGGTCCGCGTCCTGTACCAGATCGAGAATATTAGTCCGATCGATATCGGTAACTACCGGCTCCACGTGGACGGAAGAGTTAATAGCGCCAAGCTTCCGCGCGGCGGCCTCGGCCTTGGGCAGGTTCTCGGCGACATCGTGTTCGTCGAAGAGCACCTGGCGCTGCAGATTATTGGTTTCGATGAAGTCGCGATCGACAAGGCGGACGTGGCCGACGCCTGCCCGGACGAGTGCGTTGGCCAGCACCGTGCCGAGCGCTCCACAGCCGCACAGCGTGACGTGGCTCTCCAGCAGCCGCTGTTGACCGTCCTCACCGATGCCGGGAAAGCGCATTTGCCGGCTGTAGCGCTCCAGGTTGGCGTCCATCAATCGTCCTCTTCTCCGACTCCGAAATCTGCCAGAAGCGTTTGCAACGAATGCACGAGGTCGGCCGGCCAATGCTGCTGGCGGGCAAAGCCAATGATGCAATCCATGTCTTCGGCGACGGCCCGCTGCTGTTCGGTCGTCAAGCGCTGCAAATAAGACGCCAGACAGCCAATGGCTTCGTCCGCGGCGGCCGGGTTGACGATTTTCTCGTCCGAGCCGGCCAGGAACACGGTGGCATGGAGCACGGCGAGCAACAGCGGGTTCACGCCCAGCTCCGGCGGGATGAGAGGAAAGACTGCCGCTCCCTCGGGCACTTCTGCGTCGGCTGCCATGTCAGCCTCCGGCGACCGCGGGGATGATGCTTACCTCATCCCCGTCCTTTACGGGAGTTTGCAGGTTATCCAGATAGCGCACGTCCTCGTCGTTGAGATAGACATTGACGAAGCGGCGCACCTGGCCGTTTTCAAAGATGCGCTGGGTCACAGCGGGGAATTTTTGTCCGAGACTGTCGAGCGCCGCCTTGATCGTGCCGCCGGCCACCTCGACAACCGCCTGGCCTTCGGTGTGCTGCCGCATGGGGGTCGGGATGTGAATACGAATTGCCATGATTACTCCGTGAAACAGAAACTCATGCACCTCTAGCTACACCAGCGCCGCCTCGCGGCTGCCTTCCACCAGTGCCTCGAAAGCTTCCAGCGACGGCTTGATCACGGCGGGTTGCTCCAGGTAATCGCGAACCGCATCTTGGGTCTTCAGGCCATTGCCGGTGATGCAGAGCACGATCTCCTCGTCGCGCGGGATGCGGCCTTGCTCAATCAGCTTGCGGGCCACGGCGACCGTGACTCCGCCGGCGGTCTCGGCGAAGATGCCTTCGGTCCGGCCCAGGAGCAGCATGGCTTCCGCAATCTCCGCATCGCTGACGTCCTCGGCCCAACCACCCGAACCGCGAATGACCTTGATCGCGAAATAACCGTCCGCCGGATCGCCGATGGCCAGCGACTTGGCAATGGTATTGGGTTTGCGGACCGGACGATGCGTGTCCGCGCCACTCTTGACCGCGGCGCTGATGGGATTGCAGCCGGCCGGCTGGGCGCCGTGAATCTTGCACGCCGGGTCGTCAATGAGCCCCACCCGGGCCAGTTCCTGAAAGGCCTTCTGCACCTTGCCGATGAGACTGCCGCCCGCCATGGGCACAACGACATGCTGCGGCACGCGCCAGCCAAGCTGCTCGGCGATCTCGAAGCCCACCGTCTTGGATCCTTCGGCGTAAAACGGCCGCAGGTTGATGTTGACGAAGCCCCAGCCGTATTTGAAGGCAACCTGGGTGCACAGGCGGTTCACCTCGTCATAGGTGCCGCTCACGCCGACCACTTTCGCGCCGTAGATGCTGGTGCCGAGGACTTTCGATCTCTCCAGGTCGGCCGGGATGAAGATGTAGCTTTCGAGCCCGGCAGCGGCGGCGTTGGCTGCCACGCTATTGGCAAGATTGCCGGTAGAGGCGCAACCCACGGTCTTGAAGCCGAACTCGCGCGCTTTGCTCAGCGCCACCGAGACGACGCGATCCTTGAAGGAAAGCGTCGGGAAGTTGACGGCGTCATTCTTGAGCCAAACGTGTTCGACGCCGAGCGCTTCCGCCAGGCGATCGGCGCGAACGAGCGGCGTGCCGCCGACCTGGGCGCCGACGGTCGGTTCGCCATCGAGCGGCAGC
>DASZFN010000465.1:0-8905 GCA_035939715.1 Gemmataceae bacterium
GCCGGCTGGCTCCCCACGTGCGGCGCATCCTCGACGGCTACGCGGTCGGCTATAATCGCTATCTCCGCCGGCATCGCGCCGCTTTGCCAGAGTGGATGAAACCGATCGACGGCATCGATATCCTGGCGCATGGTCGCCACGTCGTGCTCCTCGAGTTCTCCATGAACCTCGAGCAGTTGCAGCGTCTGGGCGCCAGGACCTTGCGGTTGCCCATGCCCGAGGACAGCGCGCTCGTCCGTGGCTCCAACATGTGGGCGATCGGTAAGGGTCGATCGGCTTCCGGCAGGGGAATTCTCCTGGGCAATCCGCATCTCACCTGGGCCGGTTCACAGATCTTCTATGAAGCCCACATCTCCGTCCCCGGCAAGATCAACATCAGCGGCTGCACACTCATCGGCTCGCCCATCATCACCATCGGCTTTAATGACCATCTTGGCTGGTCGCACACCGTCAACCTGCACGATTCCGATGATGTCTACGAGCTGACGCTCGATCCCCGGGACCCGACGCGCTACATCTACGAAGGCGGGCCGGTTTCCATGCACAAGGAGGAGATAACCGTCACGATCAAGACGCCCGCGGGCCTGGTCGCCAGGAAGCAGGACGCCTACTGGTCGCACTACGGCCCGATCGTCAAGATGGGGGACGGCAAGGCCTATGCCTTCAAGTCGGCCAACATGGACGAATACCGCTTCGTGGAAGAATGGAACCTGATGGGCAAGGCCCGCAACCTCGACGAGTTCCGCAAGGCGCTCGACATGCAGGCGCTGCCGATGTTCAACATTTGCTACACCGACAAGGAGGGCAATGTCTTCTACCTGTTCAACGGCCGCTTCCCGGCCCGGCCCAGCGGCTACAACTGGGAGGGAGTCGTCCCCGGCGATACTTCCGCCACGGAGTGGAATCATATTCTTCCCGTGAGCCGGCTGCCCAGCCTGGTGAACCCGCCCGGCAGCTACGTGCAAAACTGCAATTCCGCGCCTTGGTACACAAATCTGAACGCGCTGATCGACCGCCGTCAGTACCCCGATGACCTGACGCCGAACTTCAACAGTCTGCGCACCCAGCTCAGCCTGGAAATGCTCGCCGGGCACGATCCCATGACCCTGGACAAGGTGAAGAAATGCAAGTTCAACACCAAGATGCTGCTGGCCGATCGGGTCAAGCCGGACCTGCTCAAGATCGCGCACGGCCAGTCCGCAGACGGCATTGCCCTCGATGATGCCGTGGCGGTGCTCGAAGCGTGGGACAACACTTCGGCCCGTGCCAGCAAGGGTTCGATGCTGTTCGCCCTCTTCTGGAAGCGCTACGGCGAGGAAGCCCGCCGGCCCTACCAGGCCGCCTGGGACGAGAAGCAACCCGTCGCGACGCCTTACGGCATCGGCGAGCCGGACACGGCGCGCAAGGCTCTGGCCTGGGCCGTCAAGGAGATGAAGGAAAAGTACGGCGCCCTGGACGTCCCCTGGGGTGAATTGCACCGTTTACGGCGCGGCAGCGTCGACGTGCCGATCGGCGGCTACCTGGCTGAATATCGCAAGGGCTTCCGCGGCGCCCGCTTCGGCGATTTCGGCAGCTTCCGCGTCATCGACTACCGCGAAGAAAAGGACGGCAAGTTCGTCGCCATCCGCGGCGACAGCTACGTCTTCGCCGTCGAGTTTACGTCGCCGCCTACGGCGTACAGCATTTCCGCGTATTCACAGACCGACGATCCGAAATCCCCGCACCACACAGACCAGTCCATATTATTTGCTAACGAAGAATTCAAACCCGCGTATTTCACGGAAGAAGACATCGCCCGTCACCTGGAGCGATCCTATCAACCGTGAAACAGGCCGGCCGAGCCGGAGTTCGTAGGGCATCCGGACGATGAACCAAAGATCTACGGAGGCGTACAGAGAGATCTGGATTTCGTTGCACAGCTCAGCCCGGACAAGCCCCTGATCGGTAATCCCAGTAATGTGAATAAAGGAGTGCTGATCATCATTCCCCTGCTAATTGCAGAAGGAGTCCTGACCTGCGTAGGGGACACGGTGACTTTGCCCATCACGATCTATCTTCAGGAGAGAAGAGTAGCGGGGAGAAAGCGCGAGCAGGAAGGCGACAACTCGGCAAATTCATCCTCACCCACCGAAGGAGGTGCTTTGCCAGTACGCCCATCTCCCATTGAGTATTAGTTAGCTTGGCCATGCCGCTGCCATGTATAATGCTCCTGCGCCCGATCGTTGCCGCAGCGCATACGTGGGCACAAAGGAGCACCTCATGCGACGCGCCGTGCTTGTTGCAGTGGCACTGTACATTGCGGCGCATTTCTTGCCTGCCTACCAACGCGGCGCCAATCCGCAGTTGCTGTCGGGGTGGCAGATTTCCTCGGAAACCATGCAGCGCCTGTTCACGCGGCCGAGCCGTTGGATCTTACCCTCGACCAATCACGGCGCGCGGTTCCGCATGATTTACGTGGCCTGGCTCGCGAACCCGCTGTTTTGCTTCGGCGTGGCGGCCGTGCTGGTCACTGGCCGCGCTCATCCGCGCCTGGCGGGCGCCATCGCGGCGGCAGCGGGGACCGGCGCCGTCGCCTGCACCGTGGCTTACGCCATCTACCTTCCGCCTGTGCTTTTCAGCTCCATCGTTTGGTTGCCTGGCTGCTATCTTTGGATCATCAGCCTGTTGCTGCTGACGACGATTGGGCTTCATCAAATCCTCGTGAGAAGAGAGCCGGTGCCAACTCCGGAGCAGGCGCTTGCCGTCGCTTCCGAAAGCTCCCACGATAGTCCCGAATCAGCCAGAGTCTAGCAAAATCGCTGATTTGCGGGCGGCGAGGCTGGTTCACGAGGCAGGTCCGCAGGGGCAAGCGCGCCTTTGCTGCGGGGGGGATTGCGGAGCGGTACTCAGTACCCAGTACGGAGTATTGAGTACGTGCACTCGGGACGCATGACCAGTGCTCACTACTCCGTACTCGGTACTCAGTGCTCGGTACTCACCACTCTTCTTGGAAATTTCCCTGCTCGCGCGTGACAAGTTACAATGACGGTCGCCTTATCCTAAGGAGACGCAGCATGGCCGAAGCGGATGCCGTGGCGGAGTCGTTGTTTGCCCGCGCTCGCGAGGGAGACCGGGCGGCGGGCGGTGAGCTGCTGGCGTTGTACCGGAATTATCTGCGGATTCTGGCACGCACACAGCTCGATAGGTTCCTGCAGGTACGCTGCGATGCTTCGGACCTGGTACAGGAAACCCTGCTGGAGGCCGTGCGCGATTTCCCGCGCTTTGCCGGCACGACCGAAGCCGAGCTGATCGCCTGGCTCCGGCAAATTCTGGCGCGCAACCTGGCCGACCAGGTCAAACACCACAAGGCCCAGGCCCGCGACTGGCAGCGGCAGGAATCGCTGGAAGCCTTGCTCGACCGCTCGTGCCTGGCCGCCCAGGAGGCGCTGACCCGCGGGATCTCCTCGCCGAGCGTCCAGGCGTCGCGGCGCGAGCAGGCCGTGCTGCTTGCGGACGCGCTGACGCGGCTGCCGCCGGATTGCCGCGAGGTCATTGTGCTGCGCAACCTGCAAGCGCTCAAGTTCGATGAGATTGCCACACGCATGGGGCGGTCATCGGGGGCCGTACGCATGTTATGGGCCCGGTCCCTGGAACGATTGCACCGCGAGTTGGAGGGTAAATGCTAACCTCATCAAGCGCCCTGTCCCTGGAGACCATCGGCGAGCCAACGCCTCAGGACGCCGAGTTATCCCGCGTTCTGGAAGCGTGCCTCGCCGACATCGAATCGGGCCGGGCCGTTGACACGGCACGGCTGGTCGCCGAGCATCCCGACATCGCGGAGCGCTTGCAGACCTGCCTGATCACACTCAACCTGGTGCACCAGGCGGCGGTCGGCCTCGGCGCCAGCAACCCTAGGAGCGAGACGATTGTGCCGGCGGGGCGGCTAGGCGACTTCGACATCGTGCGCGAGCTGGGCCGCGGCGGCATGGGAGTGGTTTATGAAGCGAAGCAGGTTTCGCTCGGACGGCGCGTGGCTCTGAAGGTGCTCCCGTTTGCCGCCACGCTCGATCCCCGGCAGTTGCAGCGCTTCCTGATCGAGGCGCAGGCGGCAGCGCTCTTGCATCATGTCCATGTGGTGCCGGTGTACAGTGTCGGCTGCGAGCGCGGCGTGCACTACTATGCCATGCAATTCATTGACGGCCAGAGCCTGGCCCAGGTGATTGCCGATTTGCGCGGGCAGTCTGCCCATTTGCCTGGCCAGGCCGGCGCTGCCGTCGCAGGCGGCCCCAACAGTTCCGCTGCCGTCCGCGAGAGCTTCGCCACACCGTCCGCCCTCGGCAATCCTACCGCCGTTGCGCTCACCACGGACCGTTCCGCCCGCGGCTCGGCCTACATCCGGGCCGTGGCCCGGCTCGGCATGCAGGCGGCTGGAGCCCTGGAGCATGCTCACCAGCTCGGCGTCATCCACCGCGACATCAAGCCGGCCAACCTGCTCGTGGATGCGGCCGGCGACGTCTGGATCACTGATTTCGGCCTGGCCCGCCTGCGCAGTCATGCGGGCGTTACCCTGACCGGCGACACCGTCGGCACGCTGCGCTACATGAGCCCGGAGCAGGCCCTGTCGCAACGCGCCCTGGTGGACCATCGCACCGATATCTATTCCTTGGGCGCGACTCTGTATGAGGCCCTGACGTTGCAGCCGGCCTACCCGGGCGACGACCGCGCAGAAGTGCTGCGGCACATCTCCGTCGGTGAGCCCCAGCCGCCGCGACGGATTAACTCCGCCATCCCCTTCGCGCTCGAAACCATCATTCTCAAGGCGATGGCGCGCGAGCCCGAGCGCCGCTATGCCACTGCCCAGGAGTTGGCCGAGGACCTGGGCCGCTTTCTCGAGCATCGGCCCATCCGCGCCGTGCGGCCCACGCTGTCGGAGCGGCTCGGCAAATGGGCGTGGCGGCATAAGCCGGTGCTCGCCGCTGTGTTCGTGGTGTCGGTGCTGGCCGCCGTGGGGTTGCTCGCCATGACACTTCTGCTGTGGCGCGAGCAGGGGGAAACCAGGAGCGCGCGCGACCGGGCAGAGGAAAAGGAAAAAGAGGCGCAGGCCCATCGCGCGCGGGCAGATGACAATTGCCGCAAAGCCGTGGTTGGTCTAACCGGCATGCTTTGGGAACTCGAGATTCCGCGCTGGAACAAAATACCCGGATTCATGGCGGCGCGCCAGGAACTGACACGCCAGGTGGCGCAGATTCTACAGAACCTTGTCATCGAGAAAAGCACCGATCCGTCGGTGCGTTTTCAAATCGCCCGCGCTTATGAGCCCCTGGTCAATGTCTATCTCGTGCAGCACAAGGTCGATGAAGCCACGGGCCCTCATGGCCAGGCCGTTGCTCTGCTGGAAGAGCTTCAGGCTGAGCATCCCAAAGAGACCGAGTACGCCCTGGTGCTGGGTCGACTGTGCTGGACCATGGGGAACTGGGGCGTCTCCCTCAAACGGCGTGATGTGGCCAAGGAGGAGTACGGCCGGACGATTCAGGCTTACCGGCGCGCCTTGCCCTACGATCGCGACGGCGCGACCCACAACAAACTAGCCTTCGCCCTGTGCGATTGTGAGGTGGTGGAACTTCGCGATCCCATCGCAGCGCTCGATCTGGCGACGAGAGCGTTGGCGCTGGCGCCCGGGCAACACGATTTCTGGAACACCCTGGGGCTGGCGCATTACCGAGCCGGGGAATGGCAGGCGGCGCGGGCGGCGCTGGACAAGGCCATGGCGCTCAGTGCGGGCGGCAATGCCCGCGACTGGCTCATCCTGGCCATGGTGTGCTGGCGGCAGGGCGAACAAGCCGAGAGTCGGCGTTGGTGCGACAAAGCAGTCTGCTGGCTGGACAACCATCCCGTGACGGACGACCTGTACCACCTGGGCCGGGACGCGACCGCTTTGCACGGCATCCGCTGGCCGAAGTGAAAACAAGCTTCTGAATTGTGTGGCTGGGGCTGGAGTCTTCGAAGCCCCGGCGCAAGGACCATCTTGATCTGTTCTGAATGCCGGCCTCCTAAGAGGCGATCGGTGAGGTAGGCAACCGCCTCTCTCAACCGATCTGGTTGAGCCTCCGCGCCCGGTCTGCGCGCGGAGGGCTCCTGGCTGTTTATCGCAGACCGGTTTTCTCATGGAGATCAGCACATGTTGTTCACCTCGCTTTTGCAGGCGTTGTCACGCCGATCCATGCGCCGGAGCGGACCGGCAGCGCGTCAGACGGGATGCCGGAACTCCTTGCATTGCCGGCGGGCGTTCCTGCCGCGGATCGAAGCCCTGGAGGAGCGGACCTTGCTCAGTACGCTTACCGTTGTCAACACAGCCGACAGTGGTCCCGGCTCGCTGCGCGCCACCATCGCAGGCGCCGCTCCGGGGGACACCATTGTTTTCAGCCACGAGCTCGCCGGTCAGACGATCATACTCACCAGCGGTGAGCTGGCGATTGCAAAAGATTTGAGCATCGTCGGCATCGGTGCGGACCAGCTCGCGATCAGCGGCAACAGCAGCGGGCGCGTGTTCGACGTGCCAGGCGGCGTGAGCCTGTCGCTCGCCCAGCTCGCGGTGATTGACGGGCTGGCGGACCAGGGCGGCGGCATCTTGAACGCCGGCAACCTGATCTTGTCCCACGTCAACGTGGCAGGCAACGAAGCGCTTGGGGACTCGGCCTTTACCGGCCTGGGTGGCGGCATCTTCAACGAACCTGGCGCGGTCCTGACGGCGGTCGCCTCCCAGTTCGTGAATAATCAGGTCGTGGGCGGCCCCGGCGTCGGCTTCGGCGGCGCGCTGATGAATAACGGAAACGCCCGTGTCACGGACAGCCTCTTCAGCGGCAACACCGCCACCGGCGGCGCCAATGGTTACGGGGCGGGAGGCGCCATCACTTCCCAGCACAATGCGACCCTGGCGCTTGACTCCTGCAAGTTCTCCGACAACGCGGCCATCGATGGCCCGAATGGCGTTGCCAGAGGCGGAGCGATTGACAGCGCGTTCGGCACCACGCTCACCGTCGTCAGCTCCGACTTCCAGGACAACACGGTGACCGGCGCCGCGTTTGCAGCCGGCGGCGCGATGCTGACTCGCCAGAGCACGCTGAACATCACGGGTTCCCGCTTCACCGGCAACCAGAGCAGCAGCGCCAGCTTTGCAGTCAGCGGCGCCGTCGAAAACCAGTTCGGCCCGGCCACCATAAGCTCGTCAATCTTCACGGGCAACGAGGCCGTCGGCAGCAACGGCGCCAATGCCGCCGGTGGGGTCATGAGAAACATCTTCGGCACGGTCAGCTTTACCGGCTGTACGATTGTCGGCAACGCATCCCTTGGCGGCAGCGGCGCAGACGGGGTCAACTCCTTCGGTCAAGCCGACGGCGGCGCGATCTTCAATGAGCTGGCCACACTCACGGTTACAAACTGTAAGCTAATCAACAACCTGGCCCGCGGCGGCGACCAGGGCGATAACAGCGCTGCTCCCTCCGGTGATTTCGCACTGGTTGGCGGCGCCTTTGGCGCCGGCATCTTCAATTTCCCCAACTCCACGCTAACGGTTACCGGGAGCACGTTTGTGAACAACCGCGCGCTCGCCGGGGCCAGTGCCGCCGGCCCGGGGCCCCAGGCTTTCGGCGGCGCCATTGGCAACGACACGAACGGCCAGCTTTTGGTAAGCAACAGCACGTTCACGAATAACCGCGTCGTCGGTGGTGCCGGCGCGGCCGGCTTCGTGGGCGGGCCCGGCATTGGCGGCGCCGTTGTCAGCCAGTTCAGCTCAACCGCTTCAATCGATCACAGCAGCTTCACTGCCAACCAGGCCCTCGGCGGCGCCGGCGGCGCCGGAGCCAACGGCGGCCCCGGCGCGGGCGGCGCCATCGTGAATGGCCACGCCTTCGGTCTGGCGGCGGTCGCGGACGGCTCTTCGCTGAGCCTTACCAGTTGTCAGCTCATCGGCAATGTCGCCAGGGGTGGCAAGGCCGGCGCCGGAGGCAACGGCGGCGACGGCCTGGGTGGCGCGATCCTTGTGGGCCTGTTGAACGCGGCGAGTACACCTGTGCTGGTTGTTACGGGCAGCACCATCATCGGCAACGCGGCGATAGGCGGCGCTGGAGATGGGGCCGGCAATGGCGGCACCGGGGCCGGCGGCGGCGCTTACCTGGAGGGAGGCACGGCCTCCTTTGACGACAGCCTTATCCTTGGCAATCTGGCAGCCGGGGGCGCCGCCGGGAGTTCCGGCGCCGTGGGCCAGGGACTGGGCGGCGGTCTCTTCATTGCCGCGGCTGCAACGGTCAGCGCTTCGGACACCTGGATCGCCGGCAACCTGGCGACCACGAGCGGCAATGATGTCTATGGCACTCTAATTCTGCACTGACACGGACCGGCCGCTCCGGCGAATCGAGTTTGCCTGTTTGCCAACCGAGTTCGCCACGGTTGGCAAACTCATTTGACCTCTTCCATCAGGGTCCAGAATCCCTCGGCGAGAGTGGGGTGGATGTAGACGGCGCCCTTGAGGACCGTGTACGGGGCGCCTGCCAGGATGACCGCGCCGAGGATCTGCACCAGCTCGCCGCCTTCCGAGGACAGGATGGCGGCGCCGAGGATGCGGTCGCTGTCGGCATCGACTACCAGCTTCATCAAACCGGCCGTCTCGTCGCGCTCGATGGCGCGGGCCACCCAGCTCATGGGGATTTTGCCGATCTTGAGCGGGCGGCCGGTCGCCCGCGCCTCCTTCTCGGTCATGCCGACGCGTCCTAGCTGAGGATCGGTGAAGACCGCGTAGGGGACGTAGCGGTGGTCGATCGTGAGCGACTTGCCTTCGATCAAGTTGGCGTAGACGATCTGGAAGTCGTTGAAGGAAATATGCGTAAAGGCCGGTCCGCCTTTCACGTCTCCCAACGCCCAGATGCCGGGC
>DASZFN010000466.1:0-6894 GCA_035939715.1 Gemmataceae bacterium
CGGCGACCAGCGCGGCGCGGCCAACCGCATGACGCCGCAAAAAGCCCTCGAAGCGACCCGGCTCATCAGCCAGGGCAAGGTCTACCAACTCGGCCGGCTTTACGAGCATGGCATGCCGCTTCCCGGCAAACGCCACTTCAGCCTGACCATTCCCGGATCGCCGACCTACGGGCCCAGCGGCAAGAACCAGACGGTCGCTTTCGACGAAATGTTCAGCGGCGAAATCGGCCAGATCGGCACCCAGCTTGACGGCCTGGGTCATTTCGGCACGCGGATCGGCAATGAAGATTATTTCTACAACGGCTTCAAACGCTCCGAGTTTGCCAAGCCTTACGGGTTCGAGAAGCTCGGTGTTGAGAATGTCGGCGTCTTCTTTACGCGCGGCCTCTTACTGGACGTCGCCCGGCAGCGCAAGCTGGAGCGGCTCCCGCCCGGCTATGCAATCACGGCGGCGGAACTCCAGGCCTGCCTCGACAGCGCCGGCCTCAAGATCCACGAGGGCGATGCGGTCCTCATTCGCACCGGCCACGGCCAACTCTGGATCAAGGACAATAAGACCTTCGAGGCCGGCGAGCCAGGCATCGGCATGGAGGCGGCGCGCTGGCTCACCGGCCAGAAAGTGACGCTCATTGGCTGCGACAACTGGGCCATCGAAGTCGTGCCCCATGAAGACAAACAGCTGAATTTCCCCGTCCACGAATGGATCATCACGCGCAACGGCGCCTACAATCTGGAAAACCTCGACCTGGAGGAGCTGGCGGCCGACAAGGTCCATGAATTTGCCTTTATCTTCGCTCCCCTGCGTCTTAAGGGGGCGACCGGTTCGCCCGGCAATCCAATCGCCGTCCGGTGACCGGGACAACACTGGGCGACGGGAAGCAGCTTCCGGTCCTCAACACCTGGATTGCTGGCATGAGGTTTGCCGGACATTAAAGAAGCTTCTTTCTTCGCCGCTTGTCCACGCTGGCCTCAGGAACGCTTAAGGAGAACACATGGCCACCTTTCACGACCGGCAGACACCGCAAAACTCATATTTCGGCTGCACTGTGTTGATGTTTCTGTTGCTAGCGGCGGTTTGCGGGCTGTTTGCCTGGTGGGTCTGGCCATGGCGAACCTCAGGGCTCGATCCGAACGCCCAACCGCGGCCGGTTGAGCCGCGCGGCGATTATGCCGCCCTGGAGAAGACGAATATCGAAATTTACGAGCATGCTTCCCCGTCCCTCGTCCAGATTACCAATCTGTCCGTGCAGACCACGCTCTTCGGCATGGATCAGCAGATTCCCGAGGGAGTCGGCTCGGGTTTTGTGTGGGACGCGGACGGACATATTGTCACCAATTACCATGTGGTAAGAGGCGGCAACGCCGCGCGCGTGACGCTATCCGATCATTCCACCTATGATGCCCGGCAAATCTGGGCTTACCCCGACCAGGACATCGCCGTGGTCTGGATCAGCGCGCCCAAGAGAAAACTCGTCCCCGTCCAGGTCGGCAGCTCGCATGATCTGAAGGTCGGCCAGATCACCTACGCCCTGGGCGATCCCTTCGGGCTCGACCAGACCATGACCACGGGGATTGTAAGTGCCCTGGGCCGAGAGATTAACTCGGTCAACAATCAGGTTATTCACGGCGCCATTCAGACGAGTGCCCCGATTAACCCGGGCAACTCGGGCGGGCCGCTGCTGGACAGCGCCGGCCGTCTTATCGGCATGAACACCGCTATCGTCAGTCCTTCGGGCTCCTTTGCCGGCATCGGCTTTGCCATCCCCGTCGATGAGATCAATCGCGTCGTGCCGCAGCTCATCAGTCATGGCAAGGTCGTGCGGCCCAGGCTCGGCGTACAGTTGGCCCAGGACCAGGTCGCCCAACAGCTCGGCGTCGAGCGGGGCGTCTTGATCCTCAAGGTGCTGCCCAACGGTGCCGCCGCCGAAGCGAATCTGCAGGGGACGCGGCGGGATGCGTCCGGACAGATACATCTCGGCGACGTCATCGTTGCGGTTAACGGTAAACCGATCAACAGTGCGAAGGATCTCACTGCCGCGATTGAGCAATACAAGGTCGGCGACACGGTGACGCTCACCATCGTGCGCGACGGCGAGCGGCAGGACGTGCAGGTTACGTTGCAGGCGGTGGATTAGTCCAGGACGGCCGGCACGCTGTAGAAATCGTCTTCACGCTTCGGGGCGTTGGCCAGAGCGGCGTCGACGGGGAGCGAGGGAGCAGGCTCGTCTTCCCGGAAGACATTGTGGATCGGCAGGGGATGGGCCAGCGGCTCCACGTTGTCGGTATTGATTTGCTGGAGCTGGTCGACGTAATCGAGAATGGTGCTCAGGTGCCGGGCCATGCTTTCCAGCTCGGCGTCGCTCAGTTCCAGGCGGGCCAGATGGGCCACCCAACGGACGTCAGCCGGGGTTAAGGGCATGCGACACCTCTGAAGCGCTCAGACAGGATACAACCGCCAAATCGAGAAAATGGCCGCGCCCGCTTGTTTAGACTGACGGCATCTGGAAGAGTTTGCGTTTCTGCGGACGCTGCACACGGCCACTGCGGATGCACTGAACACAGACGCGTTCCTTGCGGACCGTGCCGCCCACTGTGATCTGGATGGTCTGCAAGTTGGGGAAGAATGTCCGCCGGCTAATGCCCGTGACCTTGCGGCCGACGCCGCCCAGGTACTTGGCCTTGCCGCGACGGGCATACTGATTGCCCAGCACCGGTTTCTTGCCGCAAATGGCACACTGCCTGCCCATAAAATCACTCCGCCGTCGCGTAATTCCACTTAGGAAAGACAGCCTGGCAGGGCTGCCGGAAATGCTCAGTATAGCGGGAGGGCGAGAGATGACAAGGCGAGCCGCGGGAGTCCGGGTGATCAGGGAAAGGCTTTTTGGATTGCCGAGATGGCCGCGGCGAGCCGGACGTTGTCGCCGTTGACTCTATCGAGCAATACAAGCGCATTGTTGGAATCGATGATTGCTTGCCTGACGTCATCCGGAGTAGCAAAGCGACCAGGGTTTTCTATTTGGTAGTCCGCCTCTGCCCGGAGCTTTCCTGACTCTTCCAAGGTCAAGCTAACGTCGCGGAGATCAGAATCCGCTGCGTAAAGCAAACGCAGGCGGACAAAACGATGGATTTGATCGCCTTTAGGGATCGAAAATCCCCAGCGCCGCAATGCCTCTCGGGCTTCTAGCATGAGTGTGTAATAGGCACGCCCAGCGGCGGTTCGCCAGTCGGCCTCGCTGGACGCCTGAGCCAAGCGCTGTGCAACCAGAAGAAAGGCTCTACCGTCCATTCCCCTCCCCATAGAATGGAAGCCGGACAAAGTGCCTTAAGATGTCAGGAGAGAATGTACTGATCATCCAGCTACGCCACGCCGAGCGCGTTGGATCACCTACCGCAGGCGGCCTAGGCTGGTGCGTGGTAAGAAGGATCACGGGATCATCAACATAATCAGGTGGATATTCCAAACTAACATCGATCGCACGGATACCAGGGATAATCTCGCGCAGCCTTTCCAACATCGTCTCGAACTGCGGCTGCATTCCGAGCTGTCGAACATGTTCTGCGGCATCCGCTGCGATATTCACAGGAATCGTCGTTACCGTAGCCATGACGTGCTTGCTCCGGCGGCAAATGGAATCACTGTCTCGTGTATTATGTCCATCCAGCCGATTTTCAGCTAGGTCGGGGCGGCATCGCGGGCCAATCTTATCCGTGCGTTAAGCACAAACTGCTGACAACCGCTTGAGCGCAGGTTATAGTACTTGGCTGGGGAAGGCGCGTGCACTTGCCGATTCTTGGTGTCGCAGGCTGCGCCGTCCCGGAAAGCATGTCAGGGATGTCACCATGCTGTCCCACGAGGCGATCGCAACCTAACTTACCCATGCACGCGCCCGTCACACTGCTGCGCTTGATCGGCAAAGCCGTCGTCGAAATCGCGGGCGACGCGCTCGCCGGCGAATTCGTCGTGGACCTGCTGCCCGAGGTCGCTCACGAGGTATGGTCGCAGTGGAGCCGGGAACAAACGGAGCCGCAACGGCGCAGCGAAGTCGAATCCCTCATCCATGTCCCCGCGGAAGAGCTTGGGCCGGTTGTCGCGGACATCGTGGCGGAACTCACGGTCGATCAGCCGCCGCCAGTCTGCCACGCACTGGACAGCTATTTGAACCAGGTGCCGGTGACGATGCGGCACTCGTTCCGGCGGCTCACCGATCCCGCTGGTACGAACGTGCCGGCCCGTTTGCCGCTCGACAAGGCCGAGGACATCTTGGCCTTTTTGCCGACGCGGCTGCCGCGCTTCCGGCCGGGCGATGTGCCGTTGCCGGGCGTGGACTGGCAACTGGTCGAGCTCCTGGGCGTTGGTGGTTTCGGCGAGGTCTGGAAGGCGATCAACCCCAACATGGCGAGCGCCCCGGCGGTGGCACTCAAGTTTTGCCTTGATCCGACCTCGGCCCGAGCTTTGCGCAATGAAGCGCAATTGCTCGACCGCCTGATGTTGCAGGGCAAGCACCCGGGCATCGTCACCTTACGGCAGACCTATCTGAGCGCCGAGCCTCCCTGTCTGGAATACGAGTACATTCCGGGCGGCAACCTCGCCGGGGTCATCCATGAATGGCATCGCAGCCGGCGTGCCCCCAATCCGCTGCAGGTGGCCCAGGTCGTGCGCCGCCTGGCCAAGATTGTCGCCTTTGCCCATCGCTTCGAGCCGCCCATCGTGCATCGGGATCTGAAGCCGGCCAACATCCTCGTGCAACGCCAGGATGACGGCACCCTGTCCTTGCGCATCGCCGACTTCGGCAACGGCGGCGTGGCGGCCAATCATGCCATCCGGCAAACGCTGCGCGGCACCACGCAAGCGCAGCTCCTGGTGGCCTCGCCGCGCGGCGCCTACACGCCCCTCTATGCCTCGCCGCAACAGATGCGCGGCTCGGAGGCCGACCCACGCGACGATGTCTATGCACTTGGCGTCATCTGGTACCAGTTGCTCAGTGGCGATCTGACCACCGGCCGGCCGGGCGGCACGCGCTGGCCTCGGCGGCTCATGGAGCAAGGTATGACGCAGCCCCTGGTCGAGCTGCTGGGTTCCTGTCTGGAGGACAGCCCGGACGACCGGCCGCCGACGGCGCTGGCGCTGGCCGAGAAGCTGTCGGAGCTGCTCCAGGGTGGCGACCGCGAAACCCCAGCCGGCGACACCGACACGCGCGCCCGCACCATGCCCAAGCGGATCACCACTTCGATCAAGATGGACCTCACGCTCGTGCCGGCCGGGAAATTCCAGATGGGCTCGCCGACCTCGGAGGCGGAGCGGGGCAGCGACGAGGGACCGCAGCACGAGATCACGATAAGCAAGCCGTTTTACATGGGCGTCTACCCGGTAACGCAGCGGGAGTATGACCTGGTTATGGGGAATAACCCCGCGTACCTCAACGCCTGGAAGGGTGGCACGCCGGGATTTCCCGTCGAGAGCATCTCCTGGTTTGACGCCGTGGAATTTTGCCGGAAGCTAACGGAACTGCCGGCGGAAAGGGCAGCCGGTCGAAGCTACCGCCTCCCCACGGAAGCCGAATGGGAGTACGCTTGCCGGGCCGGCCTGCCCATGCCTTTCACGGGGGGCGTGACTATTTCCTCGCGCGAAGCGAATTTCAACGGCAACTATCCCTACGGCATGGCGGAGCGCGGACCATACCTTGAACGCACCACGCGGGTAGGTTCCTACCCGCCCAATCCCTTCGGCCTGTACGACATGCACGGCAACGTTTGGGAATGGTGCGCGGATTACTATGACCGCAACTACTACAAGAGCAGTCCGCGCGTCGATCCGCAAGGCCCGCCCGTCGGCACGCTGCGCGTCGTGCGCGGCGGTTCCTGCTACAACATCGGCCGGTTTTGCCGGGCGGCCTACCGCTTTGGCGTGTCGCCGGGCAACAAGGACATCGACGTGGGGATGCGCGTGGTGATGGTTCCCTCCTGGGACGAGTCTGGACAAGGCTGACGGACCGAGCCTGCGAACCAGCCCGAAGCGCGAGCGAGGAAGGGATGTCCCTCGCTGGCGCTTCGGGCTGGTGCAGGGGACAGCGCGCGAGTAACCGCATGCCGACCAACCACATCCTCCATGTTGATATGGACGCGTTCTACGCCTCGGTTGAGCAGCGCGACCGGCCGGAACTGCGCGGCAAGCCGGTCATCGTCGGCGGCACGGCCGAGGGCCGCGGCGTGGTCTGCGCCGCCTCTTACGAAGCGCGCAAGTTCGGCGTACACAGCGCCATGCCGGCCATCACGGCCCGGCGCCTGTGCCCACAAGGAATTTTCCTGCCCATCCGTATGGCGCACTACGCGCAGATCGCCATGCAGATTCGCGAAGTCTTGCTCTCATTCACACCGCTCGTGGAGCCGCTGAGTCTCGATGAGGCGTACCTCGATGTCCACGGCTGCGAGCAACTATTTGGTCCCGCCGCGGAGATCGGCGGCAAAATCAAGACGCGCATTCGCGCCGACACCGGGCTGATCGCTTCCGTCGGTGTGGCGCCGAACAAATACCTCGCCAAGCTGGCCAGCGATTCCAGCAAGCCCGACGGCTTGCTGGTCATCGACCCGGAGCGGATCACGGAGTTTCTCTGGCCCCTGCCGGTGGGCCGGATCTGGGGTATCGGCAAAAAAGGGGAGCAGCGGCTGCACTACCTCGGCATCCGCACCATCGGCGAGTTGGCGGCGACACCGGTGCCGAAGCTGATCGATCAGTTCGGCGATTCCGGCCACTATATGTGGGACCTGGCGCACGGCCGGGATGATCGGCCGGTGGTCGCGGACCGCGAGGCCAAATCGGTCAGCACGGAAACCACCTTTGCCCGCGATATTGCCGATCGCGAGGTGCTGCGCGGCTGGCTGCTCGAACTGGTCGAG
>DASZFN010000467.1:0-2294 GCA_035939715.1 Gemmataceae bacterium
GTTCTTTGGCAATGGTGTCGTCGATCTGCCGGGGCGGACGGGCTTCGCCGCTGGTAATCTGTTCCAGGAGCTCGCTTGGCGAATCCGCCCGGAACGGCCGCCTTCCCGTCAGCAGCTCGTAGAAGACCACGCCCAGGCTGAAAATGTCACTGCGGCCATCCACCCGGTGCCCTTCGCCACGGGCCTGCTCGGGAGACATATAAGCAGGCGTTCCCGCATACCTCGGTCCCTGGCCGACATTCTCCTCCTTGAGTGCCAGCCCGAAATCGACCACGTACGGTTCGCCGCTCTGGTCCATCAGGATGTTGCCGGGCTTGATGTCCCGATGCACCAGTCCCTTGGAGTGGGCGTAGTGCAGTGCTTCGGCGATGGTCGCCACCAGTCGCATCGCTTCGCCCAATGAGGGGCGTTCCTCTTTGATTCTTAGCGCCAGGGTGCTCCCGTCGATGAACTTCGACACGAAGAAAAACGGGATCTCCGGCGTGCTGCCCACGTCGAAGGCGGGAACGATATGGGCGTGATCGAGGTGGGCGACGGCGCGGGCTTCCGTCAGGTAGGCCTGGGCGTCTTCGGGGGTGAAGAGGCGCTGCGGGTGCGGCACCTTGATCGCCACCGGCCGGTCAAGTTGGTCGTCGTGGGCCAGATAGACGACGCCGAAGCCGCCTTTGCCCAGGATCTTCTCAACCCGGTAGCGACCGATTTGTTGGGGAGGGTTGGCGGGGCCGGAATTTACCGGCTCAGGTTGCCACGTAAAAGAATCGGCCGGCTGCCGGTTCTGCTCGGCGCGGATTAATCCAGGCGCCGGCACCAAGACTCTTCCCGCCGACCGCGTTAGTTTTTCGAGCGCCGCCCGGCACGTGTCACACTGTTCCACGTGCGCTTCGAGCTCGTGGTATTCCTCGGGGCTGAGCTGATCGTCCATGAGCAACTGCAGCTTTGCCGTGTCGCACCGGGTGTTCATGGCGCGTTCTCCCGGCCTTCCGGATCTCTTCCTGGCAGTGGTGCCGCTTGGCGCAGCATCTTGCCGACTCGGTTCTTGGCAACGTAGACAGCGGTTACCGTCATGTGCAGCTCCGCGGCGACCTCCGCGGCCGGCCGCCCCTCGATCGCCGTCTGCCAGAAGGCCTTCCAGTTGTGGGGCTCGACGCGCTGCTGCACGTTGGCGGCGACGCGGGAGGCCTGCTGCAAGTCGCTCTCCAGACTGTTGTCCAGGTCTTGGAGCAGGCATTTGAAATCGTCGCGCGACAAGGCATTCTCCAGCTTTTCCTCGATGGCCTGGCCGCCCGCGGCCCGCGCGCCGGGCCGCCGCGCCATGGTACGGCGGTAGCTGCGCACCGCGTTCACGACCACGGTCTTGAGCCAGCTGCGAAAGCGCTGCGCGGGATCATAGCGGAACGTCCGCATGGCCCGGGCCAATTGGCACAGGACGTTCGCCGTCACTTCCTCGCCATCGGCCGCGTCCAGGCCCGCACCCCGGCACCAACGCTCGATCAGGGGACGATAGCGGTCCAGGAAGGCCCGCCAGGCATCCTCGTCGTTGTCGGGGTTCCAGAGCTTGCGCAACAGCGTCGGGTTGGTCGAGGTCCCTTCGTCCTGTGCCATAGGGCCTCCAAAGAGATTGCACCCCGCATTATCCGTCCATCGGTAGGGCTCCGCAAGCAATTTTTGGCTTGCCTGGCCCCCGGAGCGACGGGGCGGCAAGCGGCCGTCGACAAAGGGGCGCGTAAGGGCCGGGCGTATTCCTTTATGGAGCAAACGACTGCAATCCATTCCCATCAACAGGAGAACGCCATGACCGTACAACATTGGCTACGCAAGTGGTTCGGCGAAACCCATGGTTCCCGCCCTCGGACTGCATCCCGACGGTCGCGCAGAACACGCTTACAGGCGGAGTGCCTGGAGCAACGCTGCCTGCCAAGTTTTATGACGCTCGCCTCCTTCGCCGGCGGCAGCAACGGGTCTTACCCCCTCGGCGATTTGATCGTGGACAGCAGCGGCAATCTCTTCGGCACTACTACCGGCAAAAGTGAAGTGGGCCCCCCGTCGAGTAACGGCACGGTGTTCGAGGTGCACAAGGGCAGCGGCACGGCCACTACGCTCGCCACCTTCAACGGCGCCAACGGGGCGCAGCCCTACGCTGGTCTGGTCGCGGACAGCAGCGGCAATCTCTTCGGCACCACGCACGATGGCGGGGCATCAGGTGTCGGCACGGTGTTCAAGGTGCAGCTAGGCAGCAGCCCCATCACCATCACCACCTTCGCAACCTTCACCTTCGACAACGGGCGCAATCCCTA
>DASZFN010000468.1:0-4471 GCA_035939715.1 Gemmataceae bacterium
GAGTGAGCTGTTCGGTGCAGCATCGGACAAAAACCTTGTCAGCGTTGCAGCCGGCCTGGCGGCATTTCTGGGGCACATCTTTCCCGTCTTCCTGAAATTCAGGGGCGGCAAGGGAGTGGCGACGGGCGCCGGCGTTGTGACGGTGCTTCTGCCCGCGCCCGCCCTGGCGGCTCTCCTCACCTGGATCACCTTGCTCTGTGCCTACCGCTATGTATCTCTTGCTTCCGTGGCGGCGGCGCTGGTGCTCTGCGTGCTTCGCCTGGTAACGACAAGTGCACCGTTTGCGCCGGATAATGGCGTCCGGACCTTATTCTGCTTTGTCGCCGCAGGCCTGGTGATCCTCAGGCACGGTAGCAATATCGTGCGTCTGTGGCGTGGCACGGAGAACCGCTTGAAGGAGAGCACCGCTATGAGCCAACTCAGCAAGATCATCCATGTTTTGGCCGTCGGCCTGTGGTTCGGCAGCGCCGCGTTTTTTATCCTGGTAGCCGCCCCGGCCATCTTTTTCCAGGGATACGAGCCGCTGGCGAAGCCCGGGGCCAATCGGCCCGCCTGGTTTCCGGAGTCCTTCGACAAGGAAAAGGCCGACCAGCTGGCCGGCATAGCCGTGGCGCCGATCTTCCCGCAGTTCTTCCTGCTCCAGGGCGCCTGTGGCTTTCTGGCCGTTGCGACAGCCCTGGCCTGGACGCGCATACCCCTGCGAGTGCACAGGCTGCGCTTCGCGGTGCTGGCATTGGCCTGGCTCACGGCGCTGGCAGGCTGGCCGCTGGCCCAGAAGGTCAGCAGCTTACGTTTGCTGCGCTACGGCCCGGACTCGGCCGCGGCGGCAGCAGCCAAAGCGGATTTCGCTACGTGGCATCTTTACAGCCTGGGGCTCAGCTGTGTGACGTTGCTGCTGGTCGCCCTGGGCATGGCGTTGACGGCGAGCCTGCCCTGCAGCAAAAAGGAAGTCGTGGAGGGCTGACCTGAGGAAACAGAGCATCCTTAGCCGCGGCGCAAGCAAGGGCCGTGCTTAGGCTTTTTGAAGTTGCGCTTTTCTATGACTTAGTCTCGTCAGACCCCTGCCGGCTTGCCCGGCAGGTGAAGCAGTTCGGGGCTAGCTATAGCTAGCAGCGCCGTTCTTATCATCGACCCTTGCCGGCTCGTCCGGCAGGTGAAGGAGTTCGGGGGCTCCGCTGCGACCTTAGCTGCTTGAACTGCTTCACCTGCCGGGCGAGCCGGCAGGGGGGCTTGGCGAACTCGGGTGGGCCCTGTTAGCAGCCGAACTGCTTCACCTGCCGTACAAGCCGGCAGGGGTTGACGCTCTTGTTAAAAACGCAACTTCAAAACTTGCGCTGCGGGCTGCGGTTGCAGAGTCGTGCCTGGTGGTTGGGGTCGTGCGGGCGTTTCAAACTTCCGCGGCATCGCCGCCGGGTTGCAAGTAGCGCTGCCAGCGCCTCTTCATGAGTCGATATGAGGCCGGATGGGAAAGCAGCTCAAAGCCGTTGCGCCAGTGCCAGAGCATGCTCGATTCATTGCCGATCATGAAAGTGCTGAGTAATTGCGTAAACCCCATCTCGCGCAAGCGTGTCGCGGCCGCCACCAGCAGAGCCGTGCCTGCGCCGCGGCCGGCATGCAGTGGGGACACGAAAATCCACGTCAAATGCGGCCGGCCCTGGCATCTTGCGATGCAGTCGGCAGGCGGGGCGCTCTTCCATTCATAGCATTCATAATCGCACGGATCGCCAAGCGGCAAGAGGGTCAAGAGGATTGCGCCGACGATCTGTTCGCGCTCGCGGGCCACAAAACTGGCACCCTCGATAAACGGTCCGTCGCCACCCGCCAGCACCCGCGACAGCGCTTCGCCGGCCGCGCGCAGGCGCGTGCGCTCATCGAGGCAGCCGTACGGCTGAATCGTGCTGAAGGCCGCCGCGAAGAGATTGGCGAGATCCATGACATTCGCTGACGGCAGCGGACCGATCTCCACTTCCTTGTCCGCAGCCGCACGAGGCCGCTGCAAGTCCAGGAGAGCATGAAAATGCCGCGGTCGCGGGCTGAGATAGGCTTGCCGGTTCAGATATTCATACTTGTAGGCGGCATTGCGCGGCAGTTGCTGGAATTGCTCCATACTGATGCGGAGCTTGACCAGCGGCATCCAGTGGTCGCACATGATGGGATCAACGGCGATTGGTCAAGGGTGAGTAGCCAAGTTGCCAGTGTACAAAGGTCGCGGGAGTGGTGGTAGCAAAAAGAACCCGCTGCAATTATCTCCCGCCGCTGAGCATCCTGGTTTCGTCCACGTCAAACTGACCGGTTTTCGGCCAGTAAAAGATTTTCAAGGCCCGATTGGTCTGGCGCTTGCCCCCTTTTACGGGTTGCCGGACGAGTTGCGCGAGATTGCCCGGCGTGCCTTCCAGGACCATCAGACCCTTGCTCTCGTCGTACTTGGCGGTGTCGGCGCTGGCCTCGAAGTCCTGTCCGAGGATGGTGACTTTCTTGTTCGCCTGCATTTCTTGCTGCACGGCGCCATCGGGCAGCTTGTGACTCAGCACCACCAGGTTCCGGCAGCGCAGCACAAAACTGTCCGGCGGCGGCAATAACTCGTTAATTCTCAGGTCTCGATCATCCGTCGGAACATGGACGACCACCACGTCTTCATAGAACCGGGCGATGCCCTGCTTGTTGTTGGCTTGCATCTCACCCTGGAAGGTCACCTGCGTGAGCTTGAATTCCTGTTCTCTTGTCGGCGTTTGCGGCCTTGCCTGGCCTGAATAAGAGCCGGCCGGCATGGCCTGCCTTTGGCCGGGGTACATTTCCCCTTTCTCCCCGAGCTGGAAGATGCGAACGCGGCCGGGACCGTCAACCTGAACGATATTGTCGTTCTTCTCGCTGTCGCAATCGGCAAAAAGTTGCACGCCTTCTATGCGCTTGTAAGAAACCAGTCGTCCTTCTCGAAGTGTGGTGTCTTCGACCCAGGCACCTCTGGTGCACTGCAGCTTTTCCACTCTGGCGGGCGGGTTGGATTTTTCTCCTTCGCGCAGCGAGATCTTGTGGTCCAGGTACACCGTCATTTCCTGAGTCGCCAGGTGTCCCTGATCCTGGGAAGCCTTGACAGCGCCCTTGAACTCGGCCTTCAGGCCGTCGAAATCCATGCTCTTTTCCCAGTTGACGATCAGCTCCGTCTCGTGGGCCAGCGGCGTGCCGTCGAAGTTGGATTTGCTCGGCAGGCGCATGGCGCCCCGGCCGCGAACGGCGGCGCGGTTGGTTGTCTGATCGATGTTCACCACCGGGCCAATGATGCAAATCTGGTTTAACTGCACCTGGGCGTTGTTGCCCAGCACTTCCAGCTTGTTGCCGTCGACGAAGTGATCCAGCTTCAGGAACTCGCCGCGAATATCGACGCCGCGCTCTCCGGGCGCGGCCGGCTCCTGCGTGATGCGCACGCCGCCCTCGCATTCGACTTTGTCCAGATCGTTCCGGCCATCGACGCGGCGGACAAAAGTCGTGACGAGCTTGGCGCTGACATCGATCGGCTTCTTGTTCCGGGATGGGTCCGCCGAAGAGCCTGGGAAGATTCCGGCGGCGTTCGCCTGTCCCCCGGATCTATCATCGGCGGGGGGCGCAGTGCCGTCATTGCCAGGAGATGTGGCGGCTGGTGGCCGACTCCGGGATGGCGGCGCGTCCTTGAAGTAGACGATCAAATGATCCGTGTCATGGATGCGCAGCTCGGGACCGTCGGCGCTGACGCGCTCGACGGCGTCGAGTTTTTCCGGTTTGCGACGCTGCTGATCGCCCTCGGCGCCGGCAACCGGCTCGGCCGGCACCAGCCACACCTTCAGGGTTTCCGCGCGGAGTTGTTGCTCGTGCTCGTTGTCTTTGAAGACTGCGTCGCCGACCAGAGTGATTACGTCCTGGGTGCCTTCTTTCAGATAAATCAGCTTCTTCTTCCAACTAGCCTCCAGCGGCCGCCAATTCGTCGCCGCCGATTGCTTAGTCGAGGTCTTGCCAAAGAGTCTGACTTCACCTTCTCCCAGAGCCGTGGCTTGCTGGCTGCCTTTTTGATCGAGAAGCTGCAATTCGGCGGCCCGGATTTCCGTGCCCTCTTTGAGGACATAGACCTTGGGACTGCCCTTGAGGGTAGTCAAGCCGGTGCGGCGGTCATAGAGGAAATCGGTGCCACGCGCTTCCAGCACATCGGCATCCGAGGTCAGGACAACTTCCTTGCCAAGAGCCCTTGCGGTTTCGATATCTAGACCTTGATCTTTTCCTTCTCCCTGAGGCTGAGGACCCCGGCCGCCGCCCTGTAATGCTACCTGATTCTTGCGCCGGAACTGCAATTCCAGCCGATCATCGCACTGAAGATGATCGATGTTGTTTTCCGACTCCTTGAAGCGATCAACCGTAATAATGTTCGGCCGCGGGCCGGGCCTGTGGGCAATCTCAAAGACGGCGCGGTCGGTGCGCATATCGTAAACAAAGGGTCCCTGCGTGT
>DASZFN010000469.1:0-18732 GCA_035939715.1 Gemmataceae bacterium
GTTTTGAGCGTCTGTCCAAAGGAATTGGAGAATGAGTTTAGCAGCCTACACGGCAAAAGATATCACGGTTCTGGAAGGCCTCGAACCCGTCCGCAAGCGGCCGTCGATGTACATCGGCGGCGTGGACGGCAAGGGACTGCACCACCTGGTTTGGGAGATCGTCGATAACGCGGTCGATGAGTATTTGAACGGCTATGCCGATGCCATCACGGTCACTCTGCACAAGGATGGCGATGCCGTCACGGTCATGGACAATGGCCGCGGCATACCCGTGGATATGCATCCCAAGCACAAGCGGCCGGCCCTCGAATTAATCCTGACGACCCTGCATTCCGGAGCCAAATTCGGCGAAGGCGGCAACTACCTTCACTCCGGCGGCTTGCACGGGGTCGGCTCCTCGGTGGTGAATGCCCTATCGCGCAAGTTGGTCGCCACCATTCGCCGCGACGGCTATGAGTGGAAGCAAACGTTCAAGCGCGGCAAGCCGGCCGGTAAACTGGAAAAGCTCGGCTCCTTCCGCGGCCACGGCACCGTCATCTACTTCGAGCCGGATGAGACTGTCTTCAAGACGACCCAGTTTGATGCCAACCTGATCAAGGCGCACCTTGAGGACATGTCCTATATCCACAACGGCTTGAAGATCACCTTCAAGAACGAGATCACCAAGGAGTCCTTTGACCTCGCTCATCCGGGCGGCATTCCGGAGTTCCTCGGCCGGCTCGTTCAGGATGGGCAAAAGCCGGCGGTGACCGAGGCACCTTTTCTTCTGACCCGGCAAAACGGCGAGAAGATGGCGGTCGCCCTGCAATGGACGGAATCGACCGATGAAGTGGTCCGCTCTTATGTCAACGGCATCCGCACCACGGCCGGCGGCACGCATGAGAACGGCTTCAAGGGCGGCATCGTCAAGGCGATTCGCAACTACATGGAGACCCACGAGGTCAAGACCAAGGGCTTGCAGATCAGCGCCGAGGATATTCGCGAGGGCATCGTCGGCATCCTGTCCGTCTTCGTGCGCGAGCCGATGTTCCAGGGGCAGACCAAGGAAAAGCTCAATAACCCGGACATGAACGCCACGGTCGATAGCTTCGTGCGCCCCGGCCTGGAAGCCTGGCTCAATGCCAACATGTCCGCCGCCGATCAGATCGTCGGCCGTATCGTTCTCGCAGCCAAGGCTCGACTGGCGTCCCGCGAGGCGGCCAATGAGGTCAAGCGCAAGTCACCAACGCAGCGCCGGCTGAACTTGCCGGGCAAGCTGGCCGATTGCAAGTCAACCGACCTGGATGAATCGGAGCTGTTCATCGTCGAGGGCGACTCAGCCGGCGGTTCCGCGAAGCAGGGCCGGAACAACAAGACTCAGGCGGTGTTGCCGCTGCGCGGCAAAATCCTGAACGCCGAGGGCCTGGCCCTTAACAAGGTCCTGACCAATGCCGAGCTTGCCGATCTGGTTTCCGCGATCGGCACTGGCGCTGGTGAGAAGTTTAATATCAACGGTCTGCGCTACGGCAAGATTATCCTGCTCATGGACGCCGACGCGGATGGTCATCACATCACGACGCTGCTCCTGGCGTTTTTCTTCCGTCACATGACGGAGTTGATCCGCAAAGGACATGTCTATATTGCCCAGCCGCCGCTCTATCGCGTTGACATCGGCAAGGAGACCCAGTGGGCGCGCGACGATGCCCATAAAGAGCAGATCCTGGCCGGGGTCCGGGGCAATGCCAAGCCCGAGATCTCACGCTTCAAAGGCCTGGGCGAGATGGACCCGAAGGTGCTTGCCGATACAACGCTCGACGCGCGCCTGCGTATTCTCCTTCAGGTAAGCATCGATTCCAATCTCGAAGCGGACAAGGCGTTCGTGGAACTGCTGGGCAAGGAGCCCGGGCACCGCTATCGCTTCATCATGGACTCGGCGGCGCTGGCGGTTGCGGAAGAACTAGATGTCTAAAGTCGTCGGGCAGGGTTTCGACCTGCCGGGTCAATCCGGCAGGTTGAAAACCTGTCCTACTCAATCGGTGCCGTTAAGCCGTCCTTGCGCATGTAGCTTTCGGAATAGAGCGAAGGTTTGCCGGATTCCTTCGACCAACGGCGTGTGCGGCATTCGGCCCAGGTCCGTCTGTAATGCGGAGTCATCGAGATCATAGGCTATGGCGATCTGGTTCTCGCCGTAAGTAATGAGCTCTTTTGCCGACTGGTCAACGCAGCAAAGGGCGTGATGAAAGGCTGGTAAGTCGACAACCGTGCCGCGCAGGTTGTAAGACTTTGCACCGTGGTAGGGCGCTTCCAGACATCGCACAAATGTTTGCGCCACGTCGTTTACATATTGCAGATCTTGCGATCCGCCGTAGCTGATGTGATAAGGCCGGCCCTGGGCGAGTGCCAGGACGGCCTTGGTCGGCTCACTGGTCATGCCGAAATCCCGGCCGACGCCGTAGACGGTCCAGGGACGCAGGCCAATACTTGAGAGGCCGTGGTCCTGAAAGTAGATGCGTGCATTCGCTTCGTTACAGCATTTGAAAACGCCATAATGCGTCGTTGGCCGAAGGAGTACGTCGTCCGGCACAGGTTCGTGCCCGTAGGACTCGGGAGGGCCAAAGACCGCCGCGGAACTGGCGTAGACGAGCCGCTTCACCTTGTCGCCGGCCTGGCGCACCGCCTCAAAAACGGACAGCGTACCCAGGACGTTGACCTTCGCGCCAAGCAAGGGATCGGCACGGCACACGGGCACTTGCAGGCCGGCCAGATGAACGACGTGGCTGATTGCGTGAGTGTGAATGACTTCCAGAAGCCTTGCGCCGTCCGTCACATCGCCCTGGACAAAGCAAACCTGGTCCAGTTCTGAATCATCGAAAAGCAGGCGGAGACGATGCAGATCTTTCTTCAGATCATAAACCCAAACCTTGTCGCGCCGGTCCACCAGATCACGAATGATCCAGCTACCAATACAACCATAGCCGCCGGTCAATAACACACGCACGGGTGTTCCCTGAAATTCCGAGACGCGCTTCACCGGCTAAACGTCGGCTAGACGAATGCGGAAGTTAGTCCACAGGCGGTTCAGATCCGGATCCCTGGTCGGATTCGCCTTCGCTGGCCTGAGGCGGGGTTTCAGGACCCGGGGTCTCCTCAGCCGGCTCGGTGTCGGCGTCTTCCTTGGCGATCTTGGCGATGGAGGCGATTTTGTCGCCTTCGTTCAGGTTCATGATGCGAACGCCCTGGGTATTTCTGCCCACCACACGAATCTCCGACACGCGCGTGCGATTGACCATGCCCTGGGTGGTGATGAGCATGATTTCATCGTCGTCGCGAACCGGTACCACGCCAACCACGAGACCATTGCGCTCGGTGGTGCGGATGTCGCGTACACCCTTGCCGCCACGGCGTTGCTTGCGATAGCGCATGCCGGAGCGCTCGGGATTGACTTCGCCTTCCTCGGTCGTATCTTCCGCTGCTCCCTCGGCTGTCTCTTCAGGAGTCTCTTCGACCGGTTCCTCCGCGCCTTCTTCGCCTTCTACCTCCGGAGGCTCTTCACCGGCCACGTTGGCGCCAAAAGGCGTGCGCTTGCCGTAGCCGTTCTCGCAGACCGTGAGCAGGTAGCCATCCGGGTCGGCGACGACCATGCCGACGACCTCGTCGCCTTCCTGGAGCTTGATGCCGCGCACGCCCCGGGTGTTGCGGCCCATGGCGCGGGCCTGGGCTTCGCTGAAGCGGATGGCCATGCCCTTGCGCGTGCTCAACACGACCTCGTCACCGGCGCTGGTCAGCACGACGTCGATCAGGGTATCGCCTTCATCAAGACTGATGCCGATGATGCCGCCCGAGCGCGGCCGGTCGTACTCTTCCAGCGCGGTCTTCTTGACGGTGCCGCGGCGCGTGGCCATGAGCAAATGGTGCTGGGCGTCGAAGCGGCGCACCGGCACCACGCTGGTGATCTTCTCTTCCGATTTGAGCGCCAGCAGATTGGCAATGGCCCGGCCCGCGCTGGTCCGGCTCATTTGCGGTACGTCGTAAACTTTCAGCCAGTAAAGCTGGCCGCGCGTGGTGAAGCAAAGCAGATACGCATGCGTCGAGGCCACGAAGAAATGTTCGATGAAGTCATCCTCGTGGGTATCGCCGCCGGAAACTCCCTTGCCGCCGCGATGCTGGCTGCGGTAAGTGTTGAGCGGCAGACGCTTGATGTAGCCGTTGTGACTGATGGTGAGGGCATTGACTTCCTCGGCGATCAAATCTTCATAGCTGACGCGGCCCACGGCTTCGATGATTTGCGTGCGCCGTTCGTCGCCGTACTTATCGCGCATTTCCACGAGATCCTTGCGGATGACGTCCAGGATGTTGCGCTCGGTGCTTAATAACTGCTCGTGCGTGCGAATCTCCCCCCGTAGACCATGGTACTCCTTGAGGATCTCATCGCGCTCCAGGGCAGCCAACTGACCAAGCTGCAGGCGGACGACCGCTTCGGCCTGGGCTTCGGTCATGAAGTAAACGTCCTGGGTGCCGATTTCTTTCTGCAGCCCCAGGAAGTGCTCGTGGCCAAGCGCGCGTTCCAGCACCGCCGCGGCCACAGCCATTTGCGTGAGACGCTCCTTGGCAACGGATCGGCTGGGCGACTGGCGGCAGGTGGCGATGACCTCGTCCAGGGAGGAGATAGCGATCAGCTGCCCTTCCAGAATATGGCTGCGGCGCTTGGCTTCGCGCAGCAAAAACTCGGTGCGCCGGCGAATGACGCGGACGCGGTGGCGCAGGAACTCCTCCAGCATCTGCTTGAGCGTGAGCGTCCGCGGGCGGCCGTCGACCAGGGCCAGCATGATGATGCTGGCTGTCTTTTGCAGCGGCGAGAACTGGTAAAGCTGATTGAGCACCAGTTGTGGATCCGCGTCGCGTTTCAGATCCAGCACGAGACGGACCGGCTCGCCGAGGCGGGTGCTGCTCTCATCGCGCATGCCGCTGATGCCCTTGATGCGTTCGTCCTTGATGAGCTCGCCGATGGCTTCGGCCAGGCGATTGCGCGTTTGCTGGTAGGGCACCTCGTTGACGATGATTTGCGTCTTGTTGCCGTCCTCATTGATGGTTGCGCGGGCGCGAAGAGAGATCTTGCCGCGACCGGTTGTATAGCCGTCGATGATTCCCTGTCGGCCGCAAATCACACCGCCCGTGGGAAAGTCGGGACCGGGAATGGTCTCCATGAGCTGTTCGATGGTCAAGTTCGGGTCATCGATAAGGCGAATGAGGCCGTCGCAGACCTCGCGGAGGTTATGTGGCGGGATTTCCGTGGCCATGCCCACGGCAATTCCATCGGAGCCGTTCACCAGAAGGTTGGGAAACTTGCTCGGCAGGACGAGCGGTTCACGGTACTTGCCGTCGTAATTATCGATGTAATCGACGGTGTCGCGCTCCAGGTCGGCGATCATCTCCGCGGCCACCGGGGACAGGCGCGCCTCGGTGTAGCGATGCGCCGCGGGCGGCAGGCCGGCGATCGAGCCGAAATTACCCTGCGGATGAATCAGGCGGTAGCGCATGCTCCAATCCTGGGCCATGCGCACCAGCGTCGCGTAAATGGAAAGATCCCCGTGCGGGTGGTAGCGCTTCATCGTCTCGCCGATGATGCCCGCACATTTGCTCGTGGCTGCAGTCGGACCCAGTCCCATGTCCTGCATCGCCACCAGAATACGCCGTTGCGAGGGTTTCAGCCCGTCGCGCACGTCAGGCAGCGCGCGGCTGATGAGGACGCTCATCGCGTAGGTCAGGTAGCTGTCCTTGAGTTCATCTTCAATATTGAGCGGCTCGTAGCGGTCGCCGTTGCCGTCCGGCGACAACGGCGTGACGGGCGGCGGCGAGCCTGGCGGAATGACATCGTCGGGCAAGGCAAAATCCTCAAAAATAAGCGAAAAATGAGCCAAATTAAGGGCAGCCAACCATGCCGCCAAGAAAGGTTATTCTAGCAGAAAACAGGGTTCTTCACCATGTCGATAAAATGCTCGACGAGCTGCAAATAACCTGCCGCCAGGACGAGAATCCTAGCCCTTTGTCGGCTTCGGAATTCCGGCTGTTGCCCATTATGTTTCCCTCGGGTACCGAGCGTGGTAGAATCAGCGGAGGAAGAGTTAGGCCGCCGGACAGCCGCGCCGGCCCCGCTTAGGAGGGATCTTCGTGCGCCGCTTCATCATACTTGGAATGGCTCTCACGCTCGTAGGCGCCGCCGTTGAGGCTCAGGATAAGGCAGCTAACGACACGCCGAAGGCAGCCAAGAGCCGCAAGAAGTTGAAGGAAATTGTCTCGGTCGATTACGAGAACACTGCCATTCGAGAAGTCGAGGCCGATCTGAAGGGCCAGATCGAGGGCCTGCCCTTGCGCGTTGATTTCAAGGGGGGCGTTTCCGGAAACCTCACTGTCTCTTACAAGGCGGACAAAAAGACTCTCGAAGAAGTACTGAACGGCCTGTGCAAGAAGAAGGGCGGCCTGGGTTATTACATCGTATCTGACGCCAAGAGCGCCGAAGACGGCACCATCTGGATCACGAACCGGCCGAATGAGCGCGGCTTCCGTGCGGAAGAGGAATCGGCTTCGAACAAGACCAAAGAGAAAGCAGACGACAAAGCGGCCGGCAAGGATAAGAACAAGGGCAAGGGTAACGCCAAGGACAAGGCCGAAGCCAGGGAAAAGAAAGCAGGCAAGGACAAGGCCGAGACCACCGACGACGATCCCGACAAGCAGGAACAGGACGCCGGCCGTAAGCTAAGCTTCGCGAAGACGCTGCTCGATGACGGCAAGACCGAGCGAGCGAAGGCGCGGCTCGAGGAAATCGTCGCCAAGTATGCGAAAACCAAGGCGGCCGAGGAAGCCAAGGAACTATTGAAGAAGCTGGACAAGTGAAGAGGGCATGAGTATGCTCGCCCTTCCGTTCTTACTTCCGGAACTGGCGGACGAGACGGGCCTGGTTGCGGTCGGCGGCGACCTGCGGCCGCAGCGTCTCATCCAGGCGTATCGCTCGGGAATTTTCCCCTGGTATGCCGCCGGCGAACCTATCTGCTGGTGGTCGCCCGATCCGCGGGCCATCTTTGAACTGGACGGCCTGTACATTTCCCGGCGGCTGGCCCGTACCTTGCGTTCCGGCCGCTTTCAGGTGACGATCAACCAGGATTTCGGCGGCGTCATGCGTGGCTGCGCGGAAGCGCGCGAAGAAGGCACCTGGATCACGCCGGAAATGATCGAGGCCTATGAGACGCTGCATCACCACGGGCATGCGCACAGCGTGGAGGTGTGGGAAGCCGGCGAGTTAGCCGGCGGTCTTTACGGAGTCGCCCTCGGCTGCCTCTTCGCCGGCGAGTCCATGTTTACGCGCCGGCGCGACGCTTCCAAGGTCGCTCTCGCCCACGTCGTCGAGCGGCTGCGGCAACGCGGCTTTCAACTCTTTGACATTCAGCTGCTCAGCGCACACACGGCCAGCCTGGGCGCCGTCGAAATTCCGCGCAAGGATTACCTGGAGCGGTTGCGGCGGGCATTGGCGCACTCGCCTCGCTTCGCATGAGGATGTAGCCGCGCACCTAGGACGGATTTCAATCCGTCCCCCGCGTTCCAGGCAAGGCGCCTAGAAGCCGGCCGAGCAAGTTGTCCTGCGGATAGCTATGCCCGAGGTGCTGGCGAAAGCCTTCGGCAAAGGCAACGCCGTGCGCGCCGCCCTGCTCCGCACCCCAGCGCTTCATGGACTCCACGTATTGATCCATGCCATGATGCTTGAGCAACCAGTCGCGCTGGCTGGCGTGAGCGGCCAGCATTGCCGTCTTGGTGTCCATGACGCTGGTGATGTCGATGGCAAAACCCGGCGGGACCGGCCGGCCGAACAGATCCTTGCCTTCAATTGGATCGCAGTAGTAAAGGTGCGGGATATGAGCCAGCGCAGGCGCCTGGCCGCGGTCGCAAAAAAAGTTCGGAATCGGCGCGCCGAAAGCGGCAGCGCGGGCCAGCGCGCTGGTCACCTCATGATCGAGCATGTAATCCGCCGGACTGTGGGTCAAGACAATCGACGGCCGCACTTCGCGCAACAAACCGACGACACGCTCAAGAGTGCGTTCGCAGTAGAAGATGAGCAGGTCGTGTTCCTCGAGGCAATGATAGCGGCCGCCGATCAGCGCGGCAGCCCTGCTGCCCTCGTCGCGGCGCAGGCGGCCGATCTCCTGCTGCGGCAGATTCGGCGAGCCGCAATCGCCGGGCGTCATGCTGGCGATGTGCGCTTGCCAGCCATGCTCGCGCGTCAGGCGGCTGAGCGTGCCGGCACAAAGGAACTCCGCATCGTCCGGGTGAGCCAGGAGCGACAGCACGACATTGGCCATGGCGATGCGTCTATTTGCTCGAGCCGCCTTGCTTGCCCTTGGTCTCTGGAGTGGTTGCGGGTGCGGAGGGCATGACGGGACTGATGGGCGGGGCAGGCGTCAGTCCCGTTTCCGGTGGCGGGGCAGCCAACACCGGCAGGTGCAGGCGACTGCGCACGGTATCCTTGGCGGCGGCATTGACGAAGGGTTGGTTATCCTTGTCGACGCCGTCGAGCGGCGTGACGATGTTCGGCTTGATCTGTGGCACGAAATAAACGGGTGGCAGCCAGCCGACAGGAATCGGCGGCCGGTTAGCGCCCTGCATGAGGAAGTCCTGGACGATTACCATGGTCTTCAGGCGCTTGCCGTAGGTCTCTTGCACGAGGTCAAGATAGCGGAGCACGAATTCGTAGAGATCTTCTTGTTGCGTTTCATTCCTGCTGTAGTCGGGGTGAGCCAACATGAGGTCGCGCCACTTCGGGAAAGCTTCGACATAGCGGGCCATGGCAAGCGGACGGTCGCCGGCCTTGCGGAGTTGTTCGGCCTCAAAGAAGATTTTGCGCGCCTTCACCGCTTCGCTATCCGACTCGACCAGCGAGCGCGCGAAGAAGTAAGGGAAGTTCGTCAACTCACGCATGTAGTCATACCAGGAGAGTTGCACGTGCGCCTTGTAGCTGTCGCGCATTTCCTTGTCGTAGTCTCCCACGGGAAGGCTGACCGTGCGGTCTCCCGGCTTGACGCCAAAGGCCTCGCGGAATTTGCGGGCCCGATCGTTGAAGTCCTTCATCTCGTCGGGCTCCAGGTAGAGGCCGTTCGCCTTTCCGTCTTCCCGCCACATGCTGTGCGCTCGTTGCCAGGCATTCCTGGCCCAGGCGGTACCCTTACCCACGACCGCCTCGGTGAGACCGTCTGAGAATTTGTCATCGGTAAACCAGCCGTCCGTAATCTTCCAGCCGGTGTCGTCGAACCAGCCGTCGCGCTCCAGGTATTCCGCGACGTAAGTTTGCCCGCGCGCGGGATAACCACGAAAGATGGGCGAAGCCATATAGCGGGGCATGCGGTACTGCCTGGGATCGTAAGCGACGGGCGTGGGCTCCAGGCTCCTGGAAGGGGGCGGCATCGGCTCGACTGCATAGAGGTACCAGTCGCGCGCCGCCATGAAATTGTCGAAATCGACCTGGGTGACGACGGCCTCGATACCGCGTTGCGGATCTTTCGGCGGCAGGAGGGGGAACTGCTGGTCGGGGGGCTTGAGGCGCTCATCCGGCCTCAGAGCCGGATCGCGCTTGTCGTCATAGATTGACGGAATCTTCTGGTTTTCAGCCAGGAAATCGAGCACATCGGCCGGGGAATTCTTCTTGAGCGTCTCGCGCAAGCGGCGCACCAGCAGCGGGTACCGGCGGCAGAACTCCCCGAATTTCTCCATATCGACCACCGAAGCGCCGGAGGCGTCCTGCGTCCGCATCCGCGCCGGATCGCGCTCGACAGGGTCCATGCAGCTCATCTGATACAGGCAGCGGAGCGTGTTGGATTCGTCGCTGAGACCGATCTTATGCTGGTTGTAAAAGCCGACATTGAAGCGCAGATCGGGATTGCGCCGATTCTGCCGCTCGCCCTCGGCGAGGAGCTCAATCCCCTGGGTCATGTAGAAATACTTGTCCTTGATGCGGTCGGATTCGACGGAGACGTTGTAGGCGAGGTTCCAGCTCTGGAAAAGCCAGGGCGTGATGAAATGCGGCTGCAGCTTGGTCAAGGAACGGACCAGGATCTCCAGTTCATTCCACTGCTGCTTCATCTGCTTGTCGGTGGCGGCCCACCACAGGCCGCACACGGCCACGCCGCGCATGCCCGTGAGACCGAGGCGCAAGGCCGAGCCGGTCAGCTCGACCTCGCCGAGACTTTCCTCGTGGATTTCCAGATCACGCGCCTGGGCGTCAATGCCGTGGATGTACCGGGTGTTCACATAGCGCAAAGCAAGCATCCCGGTCAAAATGGCCAGGATAAGCACGCTGTAGATTACTTTTCGCCGAAGCGATTGCTGCTGAAAAGTACTGGCCATGGTTGCGTCTCCTGCTAAGCTGCCACTTCACGCGATTTCATCCAGTAATAGGCGACCAGGGCACAAGGCGCCAGGTAGCCTGCAACGATCAACAGGTGAATGAGAATCATATTGAAGCCGCCGATGTTAAAGCCTTCGGCGACGTACTCGGTCCAGTCGAGCCGGTTCACATCCGGGAAAAGATAGAGGACGACTCGGAAAACTCCGCGGAACGCCCAATCGGCGCCCTGGGCAATGTGAGCACCCGGCGTCGGGTCGACCTGGGCGGCAATCGACTCCTTGTTGATCAGCTTGATGATTGAAATGAGCGGGCCGCCTTCCGGGTTTAGCCCCTCGGCTAACTTGCGGACATAGTCCTGGCAGACGCCGGCCACATAAAGGAACATCGTGGCCAGCCAGGAGATGACGCCGCTCAGGTAGGTGCTGAACATCACGGCCAGGCCAACGACAATGCACAAACGCATCCACAGGCCGATGGCGCCCTTGAAGAAGTTCCAGGCAAATAGGCCATCCGCCGCGAGGATGTACAGATCGTAGCGAGCGGCCCCGACGTACTGGCCGCCGCTCTCGCATTTGACGGCGATCGTCATGTAAGGTGCGCGTTCTTCTCCCGGTCGCAGAAAACCCGCGACCTTCTGCTGGGGCGGGGCGGAAAGCGCGTTCTTGAACAAGGTCGCGGGCACGTCGATGGACTGCATGTGATAGTCGACGATTTCCTGGTGGAGCACTTCGTAGTAGCCGTATTTCTCCGCCAGCAATTGATCGACCAGGAGCTTCACGCTGTTCGCACGGGTATCTTCGACAAAAGCCTTGATTTCCAGCTCGGTAGGGCTGGCGCCGCGAATCTGCTTGCAGGCTTCCTCGATGAGCTGGCGTCGGTCGGGGATTTGCAGGAGCTTGTCGACTTGCTCGCGTGCCTGGTGATACTCCGCTTCTTTTTGCTGGTTCCAGTTATGCGTTTGGAAGAAGAAGGAGCAAAACACGCCCTTGCCTTCCTCGCCCTTGACAGTACGGAAGATGTCCAGCGAGAACTCGCAAGGGACCTCGCTGCCGGACGGGCGCCTGCCCAGTTCGGCAGGCAATTCAAAGAAGTTCCAGATCGCGCGTTGCGAGCTGTTCGGGCCGCCCATGATATAGCTGCGGTAGCCCCACTCCCGGCCGACATTGATGCCTTCCGGGGAGGTGCCATCCTTGCCGCGGTAGAGCAGTTCGCCGAAAACGGGCACGCGGGCGCGCATGCTTTCGGCTCTTGCCTCCGGATCGATTTCGCGCGACAGGTAAATGAGGCCGGCGCCGGTGATGACCGCGAGCACCAGGCTCAGCAGCAGCATGTAGCCGAAGAAGCGGCCCAGCACGATCTCGAACCGCTCGACGGGCTTGGTGACGATGGTGTGGATCGTCTGATTCTTCATGTCCGCCGGCAGGCTGAAGGCAGCGAGAAGGCTGGCGGCGAAAAGGAAGAGGATGGCCGTGGCCAGATAGACCAGAGTTACGTAATTGCGGAGCTGGTACTCGGATTTATAGGGCATGAACCAGCTGGCGAAGAGGATGATCAGCACGAAAGCCGAGAAGACCCAGAGAACCTTGCGGCGCACCGCTTCTTTGAAGCTCAACCGCGTCAACGCCCAGATGCGCCGGCCACTCCAGCGCAGGCGGAAAAAGTCGGCCAGAAAAGGCAATGCGGCCGCAAGCACGGCACAGGCGCTGCCGAAAACCAGAACGTAGCGGCGCAGCGCTTCGCTGCCCAGCGCCGGGCTCAAGCGCGCCTCCCCTTCCATGGCGCCGATCAGCAAGCTCAAGCCCAAAGGCGCCATCAATACGGCCCAGGCGATGTAGCCGGCCAGCATGCCCAGGGCCAGCCAGCGGAAGAGAATCGCTTGCCACGCTGGCGGCTTGACCTCGGCATAATTCACCTGGGCGTCATAGGCGGCCAGGGCCGCCCTGGAACCGAAAAGCAGTCCCAGGAAACTGGGACCGCGATTGCCTCCCGTGCCGCGCAGCCAGTGCGCTATCTGCCGTACCACGATAAAGACGGCGGAGAAGGCGCCCACAATGAGCGTCCACCTCTCCAGGGCCGCGGGAAAGTTTTGCCAGTGCAGCGGTTCTTGTTCGATGACCAGAGAAGCCAGCATAGCTCAATTCAAGATGAGGGAAATGGGATGAAAACTACCGGCCCGGTTTGCCTTCCTTGATGCGCGTGGACGGGGCGCCGTCGGGGGGCTCGGGCGCGAAGGCAGCCGCGGCGGCATCGTCGCCCGGACGGAAACGCCGGCCGGGGTGTGCCTTGCTCTCCTTGACAATGTGCAGGAACAGGTCTTCCAGCGTCGTGGTGGGATGACCGTAGCTTTCCAGATGCCCGCCGTGCCGTTCCAGAACCGCCTGGAGATCGCGGCGCAGCTCGTCGGTCATCGGCAAGCCGCTGGCCTGAACTTCCACCCGATTGGCGATCTGCACCAGGCGATCGACCTCGCCCAGCTCCTGAAGCTCGCCATCGTAAAGGATGGCGATGCGGTCGCAGACATCCTGTACATCGTCGAGACGATGGCTGCACATGAGAATCGTGGTGCCCTGGTCGCGCAGGCCCTTGATCAGGTCCTTCATCCAGCGCGTGCCGAGCGGATCGAGGCCGGAGGTTGGCTCGTCCAGGATGACCAGCTCGGGCTCGTTGATGAGTGCCTGGGCCAGGCCGATGCGTTGCCGCATGCCCTTGGAATACTCTTTCAGAATGCGTTTCTTGTCGGCGGCCAGCCCGACCATCTCAATCAGCTTCTGAGAGCGTTCGCGGCGCAGCCCGGCGGGCATGTTGAAGAGCCGGCCGTAGAAATCGAGCGTCTCCTCGGCATTGAGGAACTTGTAGAGATACGATTCTTCGGGCAAATAGCCGATGCGCTCATTCTTGGTGACCTGGGCGGCAGGCTCGCCGAACACCAGAGCGTCTCCCTCGGTCGGAAAGAGAAGCCCAAGCAGCAGTTTGATGGTCGTGGTCTTGCCGGAGCCATTGGGTCCGAGCAGACCAAAAATCTCGCCGCGGTAGATTTGCAGGTCCAGCGCGTTCAGGGCGCGTTTCTTTTGGCGGCCCCAGAAGTCGCGGTAGGTCTTGGTGAGCCGGCGGGTTTCAACAATCGCTTCCTGGGCCATGTCAGGCCACCTCAAAATAAGTTGCTGCCAGGGGGCATGTCCTGTCGAACGGTGAGCGTATGAGGATAATGGCACGGGCTCTGGCCCCGCCATCCGCATCCGCTCAAAACGGGAAAACGAGTCCCACGGTTCTCCCCTGCGACAGGGCAACGCACTAACCCCTCTACGCAGGCGCTGGCCGGAGCGTTCGCAGGGTTTACCTTATGAATTGCCGGGCGGAACGCCGGGGTTCTTTAACTCTAAAGATGCTTCGCGGTAATTTCAAGGCTTGTCCGGCTTACTTGGCGGGCGCGGCGCCGGCAGGCTGGATGGGGGCTGGCTGATTCCTCGCTCGAATGACGTCCTCGACCACTTTCTTGGTGAAGTCGGTAACCTCCTCCTTGCCCGGGTGGAAGACAAAGAGGCTCGCGTACTCCTTCGGCATGTCCTGGTCCGCAGGCGCTAATTTGGGCTCGCGGAACTCCATCTGCATGAGCAACGCATCCTCAGATTGCTTCAGGCCGGGCCCCCACCATTCCAGCCGGTACGGCCAGTAGGCGGGTTTGCTGTTTTCCCGGGCCAGGTAAACGTAGCAGGTTCGGGGCGTGAAAAGCGGCCAGGGCTGACCCGGCCGGCTCATTCTTTTGCTCATGTCCGAGGACCACGTCCCCGTCAGCTTGTAGACTTCCTTGCCGTTCCAGGTAGTGTTTTCGAATTTGGTGAACACCATCTGCTGGGCAAGGGTTTGCAGGAGGGGAACGACGCCACGAAATGACTGGCTGCGGTAAAAGCTTTCCGAAACCGAGGGCATCGTCCCCGGGACATTGAGGTTCTTCTGCACCTCGCGCAGATCATACTTGGAACGAAACGGTTCATCCTTGCCAAGCTTCATTTCCGTCCAAACCCAGGTGCCGTCGCTGACGACCAGCAGCTTGCTGTCTGTATTGCCGACGCGCACGTTCATCTCCAGTCGCATGCGGTCCTTCGGCCCGGACAAATACTTTCCGGTGGCCTGGAAGGAAAGGCCGATGGTGTCCACCTGTTCCCATAGCTTGGTGTCGACATAACCCAATTTCTTGGGATCGAGGGCGTCGATGGCCTTGTCCAGGGCAGCCTTGGCGTTGGCATCCGGCTTGGCTTCTGCCGGCGGGGGAGCGGGCGTCTTTGGCGCGTTTGCGGTTGGAGACGGAACCTGGCTGGCCGGCGGGTTTTGCTGGCCCAGGGCGCCGCTGATCAAAAGCGCGGCAATGGTCAACAAGGGAAGTTGAAGAAGCACAAAGGACCGAAAACGCGACATAGGCAAGCTCTTACGGATTTGATGAAAGTTCACACCCTTATTGTGTCGAGTATATCCGCGGACGAGCAAAGCTGAAAGAGGGAAAGAGGGGCGGAGGCAATCTATGAAACGGACCGCAAGTGCGTTGATGATACTGGCCGCGCTGGGCGGCTGCGTTTCCACCGGCAGCGGACCCGGCATGGGCGGCGGCTGGGGAGGCATGGGCGGTGGGCCGCCTTCGATTCCCGGGGTCCAGGGTCCGTGGGGCCAGCCGGTTGCCATGGCCGCGCCGTACACAGCCGTCGCGCCGAACGGCGAAGAGGCGGCACGCCAGATGATGGCGCGTAGCGTACCTCTGGAGCTCATGCAAACCGGCGCCTTCACCAGGCCGGGCGCGCCGTCGGGCCTCATGCTCGCCGGCGGTCAGGCGATGCCGCCGCCGGGCACCATGTCTGCTCCGGGCGCCATGCCTACTCCCGGCATGCCTTTCCAACCCTTCGTGGCCGGCGCGCCAGGGGGCGGGGGCTATCCTCCGGGAGCTGTCGCCGCGGTCGGGGCGATTTCGCAGCCTCAGCCAAACCGCTTCCCGAGCCGGCGCACCGAGGTCAGCTTCACGGCTCCTTATGGCATGAAGGTTTCCTGGTTTGCTCCCACAGCCAACGGCCAGTCCGGCTTCGCCTCGAATAATGTGGTCACCCCCGGCCGCTACAACTTCATTCAGGGCGCCGTCTACCGGCTCAAGCTCAGCGATATTCCGAACCGCCCCGGCATGGAACTCTATCCCACGCTGGAGGTCGTTCCGTCGAACCTCAAGACGGACGCCTTCCTGGCGCATAGCGCGGTGCCTGTCAGCTTTACGAATGAAGACCTGGATCAGGTCGCGGCCGGCAATTTCCTGGTGAAGGTGATCTACCTGCCCGATCCGCAGTTCCAGGACCTGGCTGTCGCCGGCCCGGAGGAAATCGTCTCGTCGCGCCTGGAGCCGGGCGTCGACCCCATCGCCGAAGCCTATCGCCGCGGCAGCATTTTGCTGGTAGTCCGGCTGGGCAATATCGATCTCGAACTGGCGAACAGCCCGGCCATGGATGCTCCCGGCCAGCATCAGCAGCGTCCACCGGCGCCCGGCATGCCGATGCACGGGATGCCGACGCCTGGAATGCCCGGAATGCCCGGGATGCCTGGAGTGCCGCACGGCATGATGCCCTCGAACGGTCCGATGATGGGTGCCCCGAGCATGCAGACGGCGCCGATGACGCCCTACGCTCCGTCCGCCATGCCGGTAATGACCATGCCGAGCCTGCCCGCTCCCATGCCGGGCCAAACTTCGAGGTTGCCCGAGCCCGCGTCGCTGCAAGCCACGCAGTTCAGCGGTGTCTCCACAGCCGGCCAGATGGCCGGGCAGCCGTCTGAGCCAAGCTCGGCCGATAAGAAATCCGACAAGAAGACCGCCAACCGCAGCTGGTGGTGGGGCGGCGGCGATTCGGACAAGAAATAACCGGCTTCGTGGTCATGAGGAATTGCAGATTGCAGATTGAAGATTGCAGATTGGAAATGCCGGAACTTCTTTTCGGTCTTCAATCTGAAATCTTCAATCTGCATTTTCATTGAGAGATGGGGGCAGTCATGAGGGGCTGGATGCTTGCTCTTGGCGCGGTGGCAGGTTTGCCTTTGGCCGGCATGGCGCAAACCGCACACCCGCCTGCTCCGTCTCCTCTCCTTTACGTGCGCTTTGCCGTGCCGGCTGCCACTCAGGTCACCGTCTATCCGGGAGGGCCGGGCGGCAGGCAATATACCGGGCCGGTGGTCGTCGGCTTTCGGCCCGGCTACATCTATCGCGTCAAGCTTGCCAATCTCGTCGATCACCCCTACGCGGCGCTCTTTCCATCACTCGAAGTGCGGGGCACGCTGCAGTTGCCGCCGAACCTCCGCGCCGCCAATTATCCCGCGCCGGTGGTGCTCTCAGAGGAGGACATCCAACGGGCCCTGGCCGGCGGGCTCGTGACCAAGGTGATTTATCTCGAGAATCCGGAACATGCCTTCGGTATCGCCGCCCGGCCGGACCTGCCCATTGAAACGGAAGTGCGGGCCACGGTCGATCCGCTGGACGAAGCCCGGCTGATGGGCCGGCCGGTGTTGATCATTCGCCTCGGCGGCAGGACCTTGAGCGAGCAGGAAGTAACCGGGCAGGCGGTGCCCGGCACCATATTGCTGCCGGGCGACAAGATGCTCGGTCCGCCGGCGCTGCCGCCCTACGTTCCCTGGGCATGCTGGCCGGTTTACGATCCGATCGCCGGCCCGAAACCCGCCACCGAGGAATGCCTGCGTGACGGCGGCGATGCCGGCCTGCCGGCGGGACTGGATGCGGAGGGGCGCCTGCATGGTCTGGATCCCGCCGACACCGTGGCCGTGTATGCGGACAGCAAGGGCGGCAAGCATGTCGCCGTGTCCAACCCAGTGTGCATTTGTGTGCCGCGCTTCGCCGTGATCCGCACCTTGACGCTGCCGCTCGATTACAACGTCCTGCAATCGCCAGGCGACACGATGAAGATACAGGGCCAGTTCGTGATGCGCACGAAGGTCCCGCCCATCGAGACCAGGCAAAACGAGCAACTGCTGGCCATGGTCGCGCCCCAGCGCTTGAGCGGCACGGAGAACAGCGTCGGCACCATTCCCATCGAACGTCTGGAGGGCCTGGCCTTTCTTTACGGCCGCTATGGGGAAAAGGCAGTCACGGGCGTCGTGGTGCAAAAGACCCCCGTGCCGCCCGACCGGCCGTTGTTGCTGCGCAAATGGTCCGACAAGCAAGCGGCGCTAATCGGCGAAGTGGTAACCTTCCATCTCAAGTTCACCAACCAGGGCGGCCAGCCGATCACGGGCATCACGGTTTCGGACAGCCTCACCGGCCGTCTCGAATATGTGCCCGGCAGCGCCAGCACGGATCGCCAGGCCATCTTCACCATGCAGGAAAACGAGGCTGGTTCCCTGGTCCTGCAATGGCAAATCGGCGGCGCCTTGCTGCCCGGTCAAAGCGGTGAAGTGGTGTTCCAGGCGCGCGTGCGCTAGCAAGCTGGCTAGTAAACAAACCAGAAACGACTCGACAACCGCGCCATTCCCTCGCAAAGTCATCTCCGTAGTGCAGAATTCTGCAACACGGGAAAAGTGCACAAAAAAGCGTCTGGAACATTGGTTTTGTGGCCAAATGGATTGCACTGCGCGCCGGCCTAGCGCGGCAAAGCCGCCACGAGAAAATGATTTGAAAGGGTGCTCCTTTCTGTAGAAAGGTGGTGAATCAACTGCCATCTCCCGCAGGAAGGAAATACCCATGAAGACTCAGTCCAGAGGCACAGGCAACCGTCCAGGCACTCCTCGCCGCTCGCAACGCAAACCCCGACAAGCTAATAACTAACGCCGCATGAACAAAATCTTCGTGGCCTGCGCAAATTCCAGGCTGATAGTCAAACACACAACCCCTTTTGCACACGTCGCCCGAAAACCTGACTACTCGAAAGCTTGAATTCGCCCATAATTGACATTTCTTACCATCCTGGTACAAAAACGCGCAGCATAATGAAACGGTTCGCGCAATTTACTACACCGAGGTGCCTCAAATGCGCACAGGCCCGCTCAGGCGCGTCCACAGCTGTGCCTAGTGCCGGCCGTGCCTTCCGAACCAATATGACGTAATGTCTGAATGCAAAATTACTTGCGACGAAAGCCGCCAGAAATTCGCAGTAGATCAAATATCATTGGCATGCGCATTGCGTTACGATACCAACGCAGGGGTTTGGTAGCGAGTCCCAGACACTCTGCAAAGGCGAAAGCCTTTTCTCCTCCCATCCGACCCTCCCGCACAAGGGGCACGGGGCATGGCCGATAGCGAGTCTCGGCCGCACCCCGTGCCACCACTTCTTTTTATGACCACCTTTTTCGGCAACTAACGAACCTTCGTAGCGCTGGCGGCTGTCGTTTGCATG
>DASZFN010000470.1:0-1847 GCA_035939715.1 Gemmataceae bacterium
CAAGGCCGGCTCGCCGAGTCCGGTCGGCGGGTTGTTCGTCCTCAGAAAGTGCACCTCGACCGGCGGCGCCTGCGACATTCTCAGCCAAGGATGCTGGTGGTAGTTGGACTGTACGATCCGGCCCTCCTTGAGCGTGATCTCCTGAATCATCTCGCTCAGTCCATCCACGACTGCGCCTTGTACCTGGTTTTCCGCCGCACTCGGATTGATAACCTGGCTGCCAATGTCGCCCGCGACCCAGACCTTGTCGATCTTGACCTTCTTGTTCGCGTTGACGGCGACCTCGGCGACCTCGGCAAAATACCCGCGATGGCTGAAGTGGAACGCAATTCCGAGCGCCGTGCCTTTCGGCAGTTGTCGCTTCCCCCAGCCCGACTTTTCCGCCGCGAGTTGGATGACGTCACTCATTCGAGTTGGATTCAAGCCCATGGCCCTTGGATTGCCACGTCCTGGCGCCGCAGGGGCAGGATTACTGCTCTTGAGCAGGTCCAGGCGAAACTGCACAGGATCTTTGCCGGCGGCGTGCGCCAGTTCGTCGATGAAAGACTGCATCACCCAAGCGATGCTGTTGGACCCCGGAGCCCGGAGCGCGCCGGTCTTCAGACCAAGCGGCATCGTCGAGGCCTGCACCAGAAGATTCTCTACATAACCCGCAGGAAATTCGCCGGCGTTGAACCCGCCGTCGTTGACGAAGGCATTTCCTTCGCCATACGCGACGAAGTGGTCCTTCCACGCAACGATCTTTCCGGTGCGATCGACCGCTGCCTTCAGGTACTGAAACCCGCCGCAACGATAGTAATCATGCCGGATGTCGTCCTCGCGACTCCACACCAGCTTGACGGGGGCCCCTACGGTTTTCGAAATCCACGCCGCTTCGCACATCGAATCGTTGTACGCCCTCCGGCCGAATCCTCCACCTGCGCGCACCATGTGGAGAGTGACGTCGGTTTCGGGGATGCCCAGCAGGCGGGCAACCGCGGTGCGTCCAGGCGCTGGAAACTGGCTGGTCGACCAGATCTCCATTTTGCCGTCCTTGTAGTGCGCCGTGCAGTTCTGCGGCTCCATCGTGCCATGGGCAATGAACGGGAAGATGTAGGGCGACTCCACTATCTTGACGTCGTCGCGTTTGAACGCCGCCTCCGCATCGCCTTCCGTGCGCAGGGTCCGCGCGGCGGGCTGTTTCGAGAGCACATCCGCTCTCCTCGCATTGGCTTCGCTGTCCTGGCTTCCCCACTTGCCGAAGTCCCACTTCACCTCGAGTTTCCGTCTCGCGGACTGGGCTGCCCACCAACTGTCCGCCACGATCGCCACGCCCGCTTCGAAACCGGGCCCTTCGAAGAGATAGTTCGGGTAGTCGCTGGACATCGGTATGCCCTCAACGACGAAAGCGTGCCTGATGCCTTTCATCGACTTGACCGCGTCGAGATTCGCGCTGACCACCTTGCCACCCAAGACGGGCGTCTTTTCAAATGCCGCATACAGCATCCCCGGCACGCTCACGTCGATGCCGAAGATCGGCTTGCCGGTTACGATTTCTCTCGTTTCCGCACCGGCGGTGGTCGTGCCAATGATCTTGTAATCCTTCGGGTCCTTGAGCTTGAGGGACGTGAACGCCGGGACAGGCACTGTTGCCGCTTTCGAGGCGAGCTCGCCGTAGGGCAGCGAGCGGTTGGACGCCCGGTGGTGAACGGCGCCGGAAGCCGTGGAGCATTCCTCTGCCGGTACGCCCCAGGTTTGCGCCGCGGCGGCGATCAACATTTGCCGCACAGCGCCACCGATCTGGCGCATGGGCTCCCAGTTGGACGGGGTCGCCGAACTGCCGCCCGTCATCTGCGCTCCGTACTTCG
>DASZFN010000471.1:0-15013 GCA_035939715.1 Gemmataceae bacterium
CACCAGTTTTCCCAAACCCGAAACGGTATACCAGGCGCTCGATCATTTTGCCCGGCATGACCTGGCCAATCCAGGGCGGGCCGGACACAAAATGGCGCTGGCCGCCGAACGGGCGCTCGACGACGGCCGGCACCAGCTGAATCAGTTCTTTCACGGCGAAGGGCCCGAGCGCTTCGTTTTCACGCTGAACTGCACCGACGCGCTCAACATGGCGTTTAAGGGAGTGCTCGCCGAAGGTGATCACGTCGTCACCACCGATCTCGAGCATAACAGCGTTAGCCGACCCTTGCGGAAGATGGAGCTTGATGGGCGGATAACGCTCACGCGCGTGCACGCGGACAGCGGCGGCACGATTGATCCGGACGACATTCGCCGGGCCCTCGTGCCCCAAACTCGCTTGATCGCCCTGACGCACGCCAGTAACGTCCTCGGTACCGTCCAGCCGATTGCCGCCGTTGGGGAAATCGTACGGGAGCAGGGCATTCTCTTTGTCGTAGACGCGGCCCAGACGGCAGGCGTGCTACCCATCGATGTACAAGGGATGCACATCGACCTGCTGGCTTTTCCTGGTCACAAGTCGTTGCTGGGGCCGACCGGGACCGGCGCGCTTTACGTCGGACCGCGGGCGCAGCTCCGCGCCTGGCGCGAGGGCGGCACTGGTGGCGATTCCTCCAGCGAAACTCAGCCACGCGAGTTTCCCTATTTCCTGGAAGGCGGCACGCCCAATGTTCTGGGCGTTGCCGGACTCAGCGCCGGTGTCCAATACGTTCTCGAAAAAGGCCTGGAAACAATCCGGCAACACGAAGTGGGGCTGATCGAACGCCTGTTGCATCGGCTGAACGAGATTCCCGGCTGCCGGGTTTTCGGTCATCGAGATATGTCGCAGCGTGTCGCCACTCTAAGCTTCCGCAGTGAGACTCTTTCAGCCACGGAATTAGGCGGCGTCCTCGACCAGGCGTTCGACATTGCCATACGGCCTGGCTTGCACTGCGCACCTTACATTCATCGTTCGCTGGGCTCGTTTCCCGACGGCACAGTTCGCGTTAGTCCTGGAGCGTTCAACACCAAAGAAGACATCGATCATTTGACAAAAGCCTTAACTGAAATACTTGCGTGACAATGCCTGCTCATGCAACCCCGGCTCACCGCTCGGCCAGGCCTCGGCGTCGCCATGCGCTGCTGCTGAATCGCCTGCGGAATTTAAGTGAATATTGAGCCAAGGCTGCTGGCTTCGGTCAGTAGTTCTTCTTTGCCTTCCTCTGGCTTACTCCGCCGAATGAGCAGCGGCAACTTGGCGCTGTTCGGATTCTGACGCCCGTCTTCGCTTGTCAAAAGAAAATTGAACCCCGCCGGCAGTGGTTCGGGCGGCAGTTCATCGAACTCAAGACCCATCAATTGGTCCCGATCTGCTACCCAGGTAGGCGCCGCCTTGACCACAGGGTCTTCCAAAAGCTTGCTGTCCAATACAAAACCCAGAAGCGAGACATGCCCCTTCAGCGCTTGAGCGTGCCCGTAGTCGCCTCTACTGGCCAAATGGGCGAGTACAAACAGTCCCACCCTATCCGCGAGGCTGCACAAAGAAGCGGTATCCGCCGAAGCCTGCACGAGCACGGTGTTGCATCCCTTCTGCCGCAGCTCCAAAGCTTCCGACTCTGTCAATTGCCTGCGCTCGACGCCGGAGAGAGTGATCGGGCGACCATTCCAGCGAAGGCCCTGCGGAGTTAACTTGAGTGAGCATAAGCCGTGGCTGGTCCGAACCTGGTCGCAGAAATGGCCACTTTGCCATAATTCGGCCACGGCCTCGTAAACAAACGGACTCTGAGGATCCCACAGACAGGGTTCGGGAATCACGACACGCAAGGTGAGGCCCGGAGTGTCGTACTTTTCGTACTGCCGGGACACTTCCCGCATCGGATAGGCGACCTCCACCGTTGAGGAGTACGCGCAGCGCGGTCCTACCACTCGGCCGCGAATCTGTGTGGTCGATGTCACCTGCTCCGGCTGCACGCTTATCGAAATATCTGCCTCGGCGGGATTCACCGATGTGTTCGAGATTCTCAAACTGCGGATGCGATTGTTCATGCAACTAGAGAATGAGCATGGCGTCGCCATAACTGTAGAACCGGTACTGCTGCTCTATTGCTGTCCTATATGCTCGCTCCAGCAATTCAACGCCGGCAAACGCGCCTGCCAGCAACAGCAGCGTCGAGCGCGGCAGGTGGAAGTTCGTAATCAAGGAATCCACGACTCGAAATTGGTACGAAGGATAAATGTAAAGGTCCGTTGTCCCTGCCCACGGCCGAACGGTCCCCGACGCCGCCACGGCCTCCAGAACACGCACTGAGGTTGTCCCCACGGCGACCAGCCGCGCACCTTGCTTCCGGCAACGATGGATGGCCTCGACTGCGGCCGGAGGCAATTCCCCCCATTCCTGATGCATCTTGTGCTGGCGGAAATCAGCGGTCTGGATCGGCTGAAAGGTGCCCGGTCCGACGTGTAGTGTAACAAACGTCCAGTCGATGCCGCGCTTTCGCAAGCGCTCGAATAAGTCCGGCGTGAAGTGAAGCCCGGCCGTCGGAGCGGCCACCGCTCCTGCTTGCCGCGCAAATACGGTCTGGTAGCGCTCGCGATCGCTAGGCGCGGCTAGGCCCTTGCGAATGTAAGGCGGCAAGGGCATGTTGCCGTGCTGCTCCAGGAGTTCCCCTGGCGAACCCGCTTTGGCAGGTTGAGCCAACCAATGGCCTTCCGATGTCTTACTTACCAGACGAATTTGAAATGGCCCCGGCTCCACCGTGATCGCTTCGCCCGGCACCAAATGCCCCCGCGTCTGGCACAACAATTCCCAGAGACCATTCGAGGTAAGTTGTAAGAACAGGCCCTCCCACTTGCCCCCGGTCCTTGCCCGTCTCCCAAGAAGCCTCGCGGGGAGGACACGCGTGTCGTTTAGCACAAGCAGATCACCGGGTGCGAGCAAGTCGGGCAATTGATGAAAGTGAGCATGCTCAATGGCGCCTTGCGCACGCCGAATGATCATCAGGCGCGCCTGGTCGCGCTCGGCACAGGGATGCTGTGCGATGAGATGTGCGGGCAAATGATAATCCAGAAACTCCAGACACGTTCCCCTATCTGTTCTACTTTTCCGGCGACTGGGGCCTTTGGCGCATTGTGGCGGCAAGTTTCCAACTTGCCGTTTTTTTCCGACGAGTTGGAAACTTGCCGCCACAAGACATCATTTGAACGCTTTGAGCCATTCATCGAAGCCCTTCTTGTAATGTTCCACGCTCGCTGCCGGGCCGGTAAGCTTGATGAAATAGGGCCCATCTTTACTCTCGAAGACAGCTCCCAGCAGCCGGTAATTCGGCTTGCGCACGGTCTTGGCGTTGGGGTCAAACGGAGGGAACCTTGCGAGATAGGTTCCGCTGACATCCAGATAGGTCACCTGGACAGCGCCGACTTTGAACTCTTCCGTTTTGGCCACGTCATCGATTTTTTTGCCGTTGACGGCCTCGAACTGCGTCTTCCAGCGGGTGATGTTGTCCGCGGCGGAACCGCCACTGCCGGCGCCGAAAAAGAAAATGACCAACTCCGACGCATCCTCGCCTTTCTTGACCGTAGGCAGACGAAACTGCTTGAAACGCATCTTGTTCGTGGGATTCTGTTCCTCCCACTCGGCCGGCGCCCGCGATTGCAGCCCATCGATGGTAATCAGGGCGCCCTTCTTCTCTTCCCCGGCGAATCCTGGCTTCGACAGGAGCGCCATCATGGCCAGGGCACCCAGCAGGACGCAAACACGACCGGCCCATAATGAACTACATTTCATGGCTTCGCTCCTTTGCTGATTATTCGTCCACAACATCTTCCAGGCGCGCGATCGCCACCAGGTCGTTACGGCTCACAAAAACACGCTTGCGATTGCGCTTGATGCCGGTGGCCTGGGAGGCGGCAACATAATTTTCCCGGGTCGTTTGCGTGTCGCGGAGATCGTGAATGTCGGCGTTCTTGAGTTCCAGGAAGCGGTCGTCGATCCGCAGCAGCGTGCCCAGGCAAACAAATGTGCTTGCACAATCGACCACAACCTTTTGATTGAGCAACTCTTCCAGCATTCCTGCGCCCCTTCCCTAGCAAGCCGCAATCCGTAATCACTAACTGAGTCAACCTGTTGTACGAAATCGCCGGGTTCCTGCTTGACACCATTTTATGACTGACCTGTCTGCTGCTGAACGATTTTATCACGCGGCGTTAGCGCGTTGCCAGCAACTTTTGCAAAGCCAGCGGGATGCCCTCGATCATGCCGCCGCGCTCTGTACGGAGGCCATTGCGGCCGACGGCCTGGTACACCTGTTCGGCTGCGGCCATAGCCGGATGATGTGCGAAGAAATGACGCCGCGGCAGGGGTGTTTTGTCGGCTGGCACACCATTGTCGAACTCGGTCTTACGTATCACAATGTCATCGTCGGAGCCAACGGCTTGCGGCAGAGCCTGCATCTGGAAAAAACGCCGGGGTACGCCGAACAGATCTTGCGCAACTTCGCCTTTGGCCCTCGTGATGTCATGATTGTCATTTCCACGAGCGGCATCCGCGAAGTCATCATCGAAATGGCCGAGGGCGCCAGGAAACGCGGGCTCGCTGTCATCGGCGTGGTCAGCCGCGAGCACTGCACGCAAGCTCAGCCGGCACACCCATCCGGCAAGAAGCTCCTGGATGTAGCCGATGTCATCCTCGACAACGGCGCGCCCGTCGGCGACACCCTGCTGTCTCTGGCAAATTCAGCCCAGAAAACCGGACCGTTTAGCACCATCGGCGCGGCCCTGGTAATGAATATGCTTCGCTGCGAAGTGGCGCAGCGCCTGGTGAACCGCGGCTGCGAGCTGGTTTTCCTACCCAGCCATCAATTTGTCGGCAGCCGCACGGTCGAAGAACAACTGGAATATTTCTATGCGCAGTACGCCCGGCGGATTGCGCCTCTCTACGCCCGCCAGGGAGCAAACCGCCCTTGACGCCGGCACGGGCCTTCATGGATGATTGTGATAGGAATTGATTCACGGGACTCCGCTGACACGCTCTGCTCCCTCGCGCTGCCGGCTCATGAATCATCTCGTAGGCTCTGAAGATTGAATGACAAAGTTCGACTTGCCCGAACAGATTGTAGGCACCGCGCAGGACCTTTCCGAATGCTGTGCGTACCTCGAGACCTGCTCTAAATTTGGCTTCGACACCGAGTTTGTCGGCGAGGAAACATATCATCCGCGGCTGTGCCTGGTTCAAGTTGCGACGGCGGAGCGGTTGATCCTTATTGATCCGCTTACGAGCGGCCCGCTGGACGCGTTCTGGAAGCTGGTAGTCGATCCCGGCCGACTTGTCATTGTGCACGCCGGCCGGGAAGAAGTGCGCCTGTGCCGTCTGTGGACCGGGCACGTGCCGGGTAATCTGTTCGACCTGCAGATCGCCGCAGGGTTGGCGGGGCTTGCCTATCCTCTCGGGCATGCGGCCCTGGTGAGCCATGCCCTGGGCGTGCAGATCGCCAAGGGCGAGACGCTCACGGAATGGCGCGAGCGCCCGTTAACGCCGCAGCAAATCCGCTATGCCTTTGACGATGTGCGTTATCTGTTGCCGCTCTGGCGGCGTCTGCGCGACCGCCTCCAGGAGCGAGGACGGGAAGGCTGGGCCCGCGAAGAATTCACGCGGCTGGCCGCGAGCGCTGCACCCGATGAACCAGCGCTGGAGAAATGGCGCAAGCTGCGCGGCCTTGGCTCCCTGGATCGCCGCCGCCTCGCCGTCGTGCGTGAGTTGAATCATTGGCGCGAAGGGGTTGCGGCGCGGACGAATCGTCCGGCACGCACGGTTGTCCGCGACGACCTACTCATCGAGATCGCGCGCCGCAATCCATACCGCGAGGGCGATCTGTCTGTTATTCGCGGCTTGCCGCGTCGCGATGTGCCGGCAATTTTGCAGGCCGTACAGCGCGCCCGGGCGTTGCCGTTGGATGAGTGCCCCGAACTGGCCGACCGGGAACAGGATCCGCCCCAGGTTCAGCTCGTCACGAATGTTCTTCTGGCCGTGCATGGCGATTTTTGCACGCGCCAGGCGCTCGCCGCCAATCTTGTCGCTAATACCCAGGACATTCGCGGGCTGGTCCGTGCCCGGATGAACGGCGAATCCTTACCTGGCGGTTCGTTGCTTATGCAGGGCTGGCGAAAGGAGCACGTCTTGCCGCATCTTCTGGCCGTGCTCGACGGCCGGCGCACGCTGCGCATCGCGGATATAGAATCGGAGACGCCGCTTACCGTCAGTGATGGGTAGAGTGAACAGCCGAGCCGTCATCGCGGCTCCACCGGGACAAGCCCGATGGCGGCCATCCCTATGTGTGCATCGGTCACTGGCCGTCAGTCATCGAACCACCGGGACAAGCCTGGTGGAGTGATTTCTGCATAATCGCGTGCGCTGACCTAATGACCTTAGAAGAGCTTCCAGGTTAATAGCCAGGCCAGGACGCACATGACGATGGCGCTGATGGCGATGCCGATGGGTCCGAGTTTTTCCTCCCAGTTGCGGCTGGGTGTCTCGTCGAGAAATTCACGGCCGCCGGTCCAGCTGGGTGGACGTTTCAATTTCGGCTCAGGCGCCTGTGGAGTCTTTTCGCCGTTCTTGTCGGGATTAGCCTCCGAAACGGGGGCCGGGGCCGCCGCCGGCCTCGGTGCTGGCCTCGCAGCCGGCTTTGGAGCCGGCTTCGCCGTCGGCGGGGCGGTGCGCTGTGCGGGGCGAACCGGAGCGGCAGGGGCCGCGGCCGCGGGTCGAGGCGTAGGGGCGTCTACTCGCGGGCGCGGAGTCGACTTCGGCTCGGCATGCTGCGCCAGGGCGGCGGCCTTCGCCGCGGCGTAGGCGCGGGCATGATCCGCTTTGCCGCTCCCTTGTGAACTGGACGGCTGATGCCCGGCAAAGGGCGTAAGGGCCTCGATGACTTCCCCCGTACTGCCGTAGCGGGCCGTGGGATCCTTCTGCATCAGCTGCTCAACTACCGCAAGCAGCTCCGCCGGCACTTGCGGCGCCAGTTCGGCTAGCGGCCTTGGTTGCTTGAACTGGTGCGCCATCATCTTCTCGGCGGCAGTTCCATCCGGGAACGGATAGCTGCCCGACAGGCAGAAGTACAGCGTGCAGCCCAGACTGTATTGATCGCCGATGGGCGTCAGGTTGGTCGGATCCATGATGCTTTCCGGGCTGGCACAGTCCAGGCCGCTGGCCACGGAGTTGGCCGTCGACATGGTGTCGACCAGCGACTCGCCCTCGGTCTCGGCGAGCAGAGCGCCGATGCCGAAATCGAGAATATGCAGCTGGTGGTTCGGCTCGATCATGATATTGGACGGCTTGAACAGGCCGTGGAACAATCCCTGCTGGTGGCAGGCGTCGAGACCTTCGGCCGCTTGCCTGGCATAGAGCGCGGCCCGCGACGGCTCCAGGGCGCCCTCGCGCTGCACGAGTTTTTCGAGCGTCTCCCCTTCCACGAGAGGCCAGGACAGGTAGTGCATGCCGCCCGCCGTGCCGACGTCCAGGAAAGGGACAACCGTGGGATGCTTGCAGCTTTCAAACGCCCGTACCTTGCGGCGGGCAATACGCACGTTCCACATGCTGCGCCGTGGCAAGACCTTGACGGCGTACCACTGGCCATCGGTCTTCGACTGTGCCTTGTAGACGGTGCCCATGCTGCCGGTGCCGAGCGCATCCATGAGCGTGTACGGCCCCAGGACGAAGCCCTGCGTTTTGCCTTCGAGCAAGCGATTGGCCTGAAACTGCGTGAGGATGTTCTTGGCAACGAGATATTCGGCCAGGGCCGGGGGCTCGGCGTTCGGATGTTTCTCCAGAAATTCGCCGATGAGCTGATCCAATTGGCCGCGATCAATAAGATTGCTGCGCCGCAGGTCCCACACAAACCACTCACAAGCCCCCAGGTCAGTTGTCACCATGTTGCTGCATCCTTCGTAGAAAACGATGAACCGCGGACCCCGCTGCACCCAAAAAAAACCGAGGGCAACGCGGCAGGCACGTTGCCGGGCAGGTACTCGCGCGAAATCTACGACGGGTCAGCGTGATACGAGACCTCTCCCACGCTAGCTTGGGACACAAAATCCGCTCTGTCAACTTACGCGAGAACTCTGCGGCTCCGGGCACAGAATTCCGGCCAGGTCTGCGGAGTGTTCGCTGCCAGGGCCACCTGGTATTCTGAAAGTATGGAATGATTTCCGCTCTTTCCCCTGACAAAAGAAGAACCCATGGCTATTGACGCTTATGCCCCGTGTCCTTGCGGCAGCGGCAAGAAATTCAAGTGGTGCTGTCAACCCATCCACGTCCAGATAGACAAGGCGTTCGCGCAGGACCAGGAAGGCCAACATGAAGCCGCCTTGCGCCAGATGGACGACGTAACCCGCGAGCACCCCGCCAACCCAGAGGCCTGGGGCCGCAAGGCCCAGTTGCTCTATCAAAATGAGCGCGTCGATGACGCCGAGAACGCCTTGCAGAAAGCACTGGAAATCAATCCGAACTATGCGTTCGGCCATCTGCTGCGCGGCATGTTCCGCCAGCACGAGGGGGAGATTGCCGGCGCCCTCATCCTCTTTCGCAAGGCCGCCGAGCTATACGATCCGGAAGCCAAGGATGTGCTGGTTCAGGTTTACTCGCTCATTGCCGATCAGGAATTGAAGCTGCACCGGCCCATCGCCGGCAAAGCGGCGCTGCAAATCTGCCATCGCATGCGGCCCAGCGATGAGGTACGCCAGGCACTGGAGCAGCTCTTCGGAGACAACTCCCATTACCCGCTGTCCGCCCGCCGCGATTACACGCTGCGCAGCCTGCCCGCCGAAGCGCCGGAGGAGAAACGCTCCGCGTGGGAATGCGGCGTGGCTGGTGCGGCTACGGGAAGGCTGACGGACGCCGCCGGCGCCTACGAAAAGCTGACACAAGCCGATGGCGCGGACCGGCTCGCCTGGTACAACCTTGCCGTGCTCAAGGCCTGGCTGGGCGACAACAAGGCTGCGCTGGAGGCGCTCGACCGTTACGTCACCCTCGAGCAAGATGTCCCCCAGGCCGCCGAGGGCTGGGCCATGGCCGAGGTGCTCCGCTTCGGCCAGGGCATGGAAGACCAGGCGGATTATGTCGAGCATGCCATCTCCTTCCAGATCCGCGATCCGGAGCGCGTGTTCCGCTTTGCCGAGGACTGGCAGCGCGAACGCCGGCTCACCGGCGTGCAGGTCCGGCAAGAGGAAGGCATGATCAGCGGCATTATCCTCGAACGCACCGGCGGCCTGCTCACCGGCTCGGGCGCGAGCACGCAACCTGCCCGGCTGGGGGCGTACCTGATCATCTTCGGCCATCATGTGCTGGTGGTGCGCGGCCTCAACCTGGAGTCGCTGACCAGGATCCAGCAAGAGCTACAGGAGCGGCTCGGGCCCGCCCTGTCGGAGCCGCGCATGCAGCGCGGCCCCGCGAACTTTGGCGATGTGCTTGCCGAAGCCCTGATTTTCCCGCTGGGCACCACCGACCAGGCCGAGGCGCAGAAGGTGATCCGCGAGCATGTGCAGCGCTTCTTCGAGGACACCTGGATCCATCGGCCGCTGCGCGCCCTCGGCAATGTGCCTCCCGTGGATGCGACCGGGCACAATCTCCTGCGGAAGAAGTTGCTCGGCGTCATTCAGTTCATTGACGAATGCGCCCAGGGAGAAACGAAACCCTATGACTTCGACCGCCTGCGGCACAAACTCGGCCTGCAGGCCAAGGGCACGGCCGAGGCGCAGGCTCCCGCGCCGACAGGTCCGGCGCCCCTCGACATTGACGCCATGAGCGCCGCTGACCTGGCGGGACTTAACGCGGCTAACCTGATGGAGGACCAGTTGGAACAGGCCCATCGCGCTGCCCAGCGCCTGGATGCTGCAGAGCTGGCGGCCAATTTCGCCCGCGCCCTGGTCGAGCGCCCGGCGAACGCCAACCGTCCCGATCGCTTCCCGTTTTATAGCTACTTGATTCAACGGGCCACCGCCGAAGGTGACAGCGACCGCGCCCTGACGTATGTTGATGAAGGCGAAAAAGCAGACTGCGAACACAATGAAGGCCGCCGGCGCAATGACTATGAGCTGCGCCGCGCCCAGGTCCTGGCCAAGCGCGGCGAATCCGAATCCGCCCGCGAAGTGTTCGAGCGCCTCATCGCGCGCGTGCCCTCGAACCTGAAGTACCGAGGCACGGCTGCCGAATCGATGCTCACGCTGAAGCAAGGCACCGCGGCGCTCCAGTTCGCGGAACAGGGGCTGAGCAAGGCGCGCGAGAACAACGATCGCGACTCCGAACAATACTTCATGGAGCTGGTGGCCGCCGCCCGCCGGCAGACCGGCTAGGCGTAGGACGGATTGCCAATCCGTCCGAAACTAGGCCGACGACGGATTGACAATCCGTCCCACAAATATCAGCAAGCCACGCACCGATGCATCCGGCTGCCAGGGCATTGCCGCGCTCATTCCAGTGCGTATCGCGCGCCGCATACGTATTCGGCTGATTCCGGAACGCCGGCAGCAGATCGAGGCAAGGAACCTGATGCGCAGCAAAGAATTCCTGCAAGCGCCGCTGCGGCAAGGACAAATCCACGTCACTGGCTCGCCGGCCGGCGGCCGTTAGCGCATCGGATAATACTTGCGGATTCACCTGAAATTCATCGGGAATGAGGACGAAGGCAACCGGCGCCCGGCGTTGCTTGCAATCGCGAATAATCCGTTCCAGGCAGGCGAGCGCTCGCTGCCATTTCTTCTCCAAATTTGCCGGCGGCGTCTTCAGGCAGATTGCCAGCCGTCTGGCTTCCACCTCGAGAAAAGCCTGCGGCGATAGTCCATGGCCGGCCAGTCGATCAGGTTCGGACATTGCTTGCGCCTCGGCCATGCGCGTCCGTTCGCGCCACAACCGCCAGCCGCGCGTAGCCAGCAAATAAAGCGAGCTTTGCCGCGGATCCAGGTCGCGCGGCGTCGCCAGCCACTCGGTAATATCGTTGCCGACAAAAACCGACACGAGCACCAGGTCGGGCCGAAAATCCCAGACGTGATGCTGCAAGACAACCTGATACTCCCGGGGTCCAGTTCCCGAGATGCCGAAGTTATAGACCTCTGTGTTTGGCTGCGAAGTGGCAAGCAATGTGAGATAGTTTTTGGCAAACGACACCGCCGGCCCGACGGCGAACGAATCGCCCAGGGCGGCGATGCGAAAGACGCCCGGCCGTTTCTCCCGAACGAAATCCGGTCCCGGAAAACCCAGGCGATTGCCGCGTAACCCCTGGCCGTAATCCTTGCCTGGGGCCAGCAGATAGCTTTCCAGCGTGTCGCTGAGGAGCGGAGATTTTCCCCCGGCCAACGCGAGCAGGCGCAAACCGGCCTCGGCCAGAACAAGCGTCAAGGCAACGTTCACACCGACCAATTCGAGACGCCGAAGGAAGACGGCCCCGCTACTGATTTTGTCCGCCGGGTTTTTAGAGAAAGCCACTGCCACGGTAACGCCGCTCCACAAGGCGACCGCGGCATAAAAGATCCAACGGGCAGAGGGACTACCGCCAAGAGTTAGCGACGTGAGCGCGTAAGCAAAGACCACTCCCACGAGCAGCCGGCGAAAGAGCACAAATGCAGCGCTGAGCCGCGTTGCCGCAAACACCATCGTCCTTGTCATGGCGGAAGCCTCATGCCTTGCAAACCAGGGCAGGCATTTTCAAGGATTGCCGCAAAGTGGGCAAGCCGGATTCCGCAAAATGAGTTTGCCAGGTTGCCAGGTGAGTTTGCCACGGTTGGCAAACTCAGTTTTTCGGCTAAGCACTTCTTGCAAAGCGACTTATGGCAAGAAAAAAATTGAGTTTGCCAGTTTGCCACGCTTTTTGAGCCGGGGGGTACGAGGATTACCTTCATGAGGAACCAGGCAACAGGGCCAAGCAACGTGGCCACGGTGGCCCTGCTGGTTGGAAGACATAAATGCCATCATTCCGGGGGCTTGCGAAAGCGAGAAGCGTACCGAGCCAGTGGGCCACTGCTCCCTAACAGACCATATTCTCTGCTGCGCGGGATGTTGTGCGCAGCATGCGCTCCTAAGCAGCTTCATGCACCTTGGATGTCCTTCTGGGGGACAAAAATCACCTTAAATGCGCACTTAGCCAATGCCTCCGCCCGCCAAGCACACACATGGCGGACCGTTTCAAGATGGCATTTGGTCATTTTCGGCGCATACGTTGGTCACTGATCCTGGAATTGCAAGTTTGTCTGGCTAAACCCCAAGATCTTTTGCAATATGTAAGCTGATTTGCTGCGCCGATGGAGATTGGCTGGACACTGAATGCTCAAACGAATGCGAAGATGCCTTTGCTGGTCCCGGGCGCACCTCAAACTGGTGCTCACCCTCGCGCTCGGCATCTTGATCGTGCTCGTCAACGCCGTGGCTTATCTGCACGCCTACTCGATGACCCATTTCACGCAAGCCGGCACACGCACAGCGCGGCCGGAAGACCTGTCATTGCTCGGCAAAGCCAACGTGCTCCTGACCGGCGTGAAAATCCCCAAGCCGGTGAATGAGACCTCGCCCGCGGCGCTGGGCTTGCCCTTCGAAGTGCAGCACTTCGCCGGCAAAGACGGCATCGACCTGGAAGCCTGGCACATCCCCCATGCCGATGCTAGAGGGCTGATCCTCATGTTCCACGGTTACGCCACTTGCAAGGCGGCTCTGCTGCCCGAGGCCAAGGCGCTTCATGAACTGGGTTATGCCCTCCTGCTCGTCGATTTTCGAGGCAGCGGCGGCTCCAGCGGCTCGGATACCAGCATCGGTTTCGCGGAAGCAGAGGACGTGGTGGCGGCGGTTGCCCACGCCCGCCTTCGTTGGCAGCAGCGGCCGCTGGTGCTTTTCGGCCGCTCGATGGGCAGCGCCGCCATCCTGCGGGCGATCGCCGTGCACGGCCTGGAAGCGGATGCGATCATGCTGGAATGCCCGTTCGATCGGCTTCTTTCGACGGTCGAGAACCGCTTCACGGCGATAGGCGTGCCCAGCTTCCCGTTCGCCCGGCTGCTCGTCTTCTGGGGCGGAGTGCAGTGCGGTTTCCCGGCATTTACGCACAACCCGGTGGACTATGCCGAGCACGCCCGCTGCCCGGTCCTCTTGCTGCATGGTCGAGACGACCAGCGCGTAAGCGAGGCGCAGGCGCAACAGATTTTCGACCGATTTCCGGGGCCGAAGCAGTTCGAGCGCTTTGACGACGTTAACCACGGCTCCCTGTATGCGGCCAGGCCGGAGCAGTGGACGCGCTCGGTGAGGCAGTTTCTGCGCTCAGGAATGTTCTGACCCGCCTCGAAGTCCTCCGGGCACGTTCGTTCAGGTACAATGAGTACATAATCGCGCAGCAAACGCTGTTGTTGAGGCGACGCCATTGACGAACCACGTTTACGGAGCTTGTCCGCTTGGGGGACTGCGATGTTAACTCCACTCGACAAGGTTCTGGGCGCCCTCGAGTTGCAGCCGTGGTCCGTACGCAGCAGGGTTGCCATTCGCCGCCATGACAATCGCGCCACGGTCCACCGTGGAGGCATGCAGATTTCCGTCTCGGAGCTGAAGGATGGCCTGGTGGCGGTGACCTACGAGCATGCTATGCACGAAGTCACGCGAGAGCGCTTGCCGCCGGACGCAGCGGCGCGCTTGTTGGTGGCCTTGGTTCAGCGAGAGCGGCTATGTCGGGTTGAAGTTCCTAGCGTCTAACCGCGCCACGGCGGCTCTGGCTCCATGCCCCAATCCATCCCCATAGACACACGCCAATGCGCAAGCTCTGGGTTATATCTGCGGTCCTCCTCGGCTTGGTCGCGAGTAACCTTGTGTGGTTCAGGCTCAGCGGCCCACTCTGGCGCCATCCGGTTCACAAGAGAGCTCGAATCGCTGATTTCAGTGCGGACCGTCACACCTTGTACTTGATCGACGGCATATCCTTTGATCTGCCAGCGGCAGCCATTCCGCCTACACCACGGCTTGCATGCTTTGATGCGGAAACCGGCGAAGTTGTGGGTTCAGTGAACTTAGACTTTCCAGAGAAGCTCCAAGTGTTTCGTCTTGGATTGTCTCCGGATCGTAAAACGTTGCTCATCGAGGCCGGTCGGCCGTTCATGGGAATGCCACACCGATTACCGAACTATTATCTTCACAGCGCAGTTACAGGATCGCGAATAGCAGGTCCCCTAGACAAAGTGAGCCTCTTTGGTCGATGCGCCGTGAGCGTAGTAGACGGGCACCCTTTCTCTCCTGATGGTCAATGGCTATGCGTTCAGGGAGGTCTTGATGCCGTGGAGGTGATCGAGTGTTGTAGCGGGAAACTATCTTGACACTGCGAGAACTCGAATCCAAAGGCAAACCAGTCGATGCTTGTCAAACGTGTTGCGTGCTTGCATCCAAAGCATGGATTAGAACTATGGAATGCACAGGAGCCGCGCTGGCCTTGGTCAGCTGTAGCCGGTTTCGCGGCTGCTGGAGGCATGCTCCTGTTCGGCCGTTGGCGAACGCGTCGTGAAATGAAGCGACAGATCCGCCCTTAGCCGGGACGGCTCTGCTGTCGGCCTGGGCCACAGCCGGTTATAGAGGAATGCGCCTAGGGACGCCGTAAGCCGAGTTCGCAATTATCTGTTGGACAATATCGGCCACATGACCTATCCAGGCAACGCCTCGTTTGACGCGGCGAAACAGCGCTGGTTTGTACCAATCTGTTGCCGAACCGACCGGGGCAGCATCGCCGTGGGAGACGCGGAAGTCGATCCGGCCGCGCACATCCTTTATGTCCCCAGCCGGGAAGAAATGCGCGCCCGCTTGAGCGTTATCGCTGGACATGTCGCTCACCAGAAAACCACGCCTCTTTACGCCAACGGCGTTGCACAGCAGAGCCCAGGGTCGCGGCAGCGCACCCTGGGGGAGCAAAACTCGCCGGGTTCGTCTACCCCGAAGGGGTTGCACAAAGCCAATGACGCGCTTTGTACAACCCTT
>DASZFN010000472.1:0-3027 GCA_035939715.1 Gemmataceae bacterium
ACCGAACCCGTCCTCGCTGAATCACTTCGCCTCGACGACTGGATGTCGATTTCGGGAGCTGCGTTCACCACCGGGATTGGTATGCGGACGAGCAGAGCTCTGAGCTTGCTGGCCGGGATCTTCAATGTGCGTTTGGGTTACTGGTGGGATAGCGGTATCGACCCGTCGAGGCGCGAGAGCTGGATCCAGAAGCTTAGTCTGACGAAGAAATGGGGGTTATGGCTCTGCGTGTGCGTCCGGTGAACGGCGTTCCCTGTCCGCGCGGTATGGCCGGCCGGGGCGCAGGCGGAGCGATGGCCTGACCCCGACGGCAGGCACCGGCTCGCATCGGTTGATGGAGATGAAGAGTTGGGCGATGGAAGTGATCAGGTGGAATCCAGCTTCTGCGCTGCTTGCCAGCGGTCGGGTAGCAGGTTGGGCAGTTTCTCCTGCGATGTGGTCGGCAGGCGTGTCAGTACGTCTTTCAAGTAGGCCCACGGCTCGACGCCCAGACGCCGGCAGGTCGATGTGAACGAGTACAAGACCGCCGCCGTCTTGCCGCCTTTGGGACTACCGAAGAAGAGCCAGTTCTTGCGACCGATGGCGATCTGTTTCATTTCACGCTCGGCCACGTTGTTGTCGATCGTCAAGAAGCCGGCTGTGGTATAACGACACAACGCTTGCCATTGGTTGAGTGCGTAGGTGAATGCCTCGCCCATCTTGCTCTTGGGCAAGACTTCTTTCTCCTGCTCCTGGAGCCAGGCAGAGAACTGATTCAGAACTGGTACGGCCAAATCTTGACGCAGGCGTAGACGCAAATCATCCGACAACCCCTTGGCCTGCCGTTCGATCTCGTAGAGCTGACGATAATAGGCCAGGGCCCGATGGGCATGCAATTCGTCGCTGCTACGCGCATCATAGAATTTGCGCCGCGCATGGGCGTTGCAAGCCACCTCGATGATGCGGGGCGTGCCGGTGTCGCCAGGGGGAAGATACAACGCGTCGTAGCCACTGAAAGCGTCCGCGTGCAGATAACCGGAGTACGTCTTCAGGAACTGCTGCGGTCCTTCACAACGCCGGTTGAGGGTGAAGTCAAAGACGTTGTAGGGATGGCGCTGATCGCCCAGATAGTCCCAGAGGCGGGACTGCTTGGTCGCGTCCGGAGCGCCGCCCTGGAGTTTCACCGGCGTGTCGTCGGTCCACAGCACCGCCGATTGCAGGATTTCATGCTTCATCAGTTCGTAAAGGGCCTGCAGACAGTGGGCGCATTGTGCCATCCAGTCGCAAGTGGTCGAACGGGACAGATCCAGGCCCTGACGTTGGAAGATGGCCTCTTGCCGGTAGAGCGGCAGGTGGTCGAAATACTTGGTGACGATGATGAAGGCGAGCAGGCCGGCGCCCGGCGAGCCCTTGCCCAACGGCTGTTCCGGCTTGCGGGCGGCGACAAACTGCGCGTCGCCTTTCTTGCTGCAGTCAGGGCAGGCGTACTTGTGCTCGATGTGATCGCGAACAAAGACCGAGGCCGGCTGATAGTCGAGCTGCGGCGTGGTCTCCGTGCCAACCTCGGCACGGGGCGTACCACAAGCGGGACAGGCACGCTCGGCTTCGGTCAAGCGGTGGTGTTCTTCCTCATGCCGCAGGTTCTTGGGGAGAGGTTTGCGGCCGTGGTTGTCACGCTTTTTCTTTTTGGCCGGCAGCAATTCCGCTGCGGCTTCGCCGGCATCCGCGGCCAGCGGCGTTTCCGTTGCCTGGCCCAGCTCGGCAAACAACAAGGGTTGATTGGGATCGAAGCGTTCCGTCTTTCGACCATAGAGTCGCTGCAGTAGCAGGTGCAGGCGTTCTTGCAGTTGCTCCCGTTCGTGGCGGGTTTCCGCCAAGGTCGCGAGCAACTCCAGGATCATGCGCTTGAGCGTGGCCGGATCGTCCGGGAGATGGTCGGCATCCGGCAAGTTGCAGGGTGCCGGGGTCAGCGTTGCCGTTTTGGAGGACCGATCAGGCATGCCCGATTATGGGCAAACGTCCGCCCATGGCGCAAGTCCAGTTTCTAGCTTTTTTTGCAGAAAATCGTGCCCTGCCGGCCCTCTCATGCCGGCTAGCTCGCCGGTCGGTGATAACGCTTGGAGCGCTTGGCAGTCTGCCAATCGACGCCGTCGAGCAGCATGGCCAACTCCGCGGCACGCAAGCTGACGCCGCCCTGGCCAGCCACCGCCGCCGGGAAACGAAAGGTCCCTTCTTCAAGACGCTTGTAGACGATGACGAAGCCGTCTTCGTCCCAGTAGAGGAGCTTGACCCGATCGCTGCGCTTGTTGCGAAACACAAAGACGTGTCCCGAGAGCGGATCGTTCTGCAGATGTTGCCGGACGAGCTCCGCCAAGCCGTCAAAACTCCTGCGCATGTCGGCCGGACTCGTCGCCAGCCAAATGCGCACGGCCGGAGGGAAACTCAACATGGCGGCCGCTCCTCCAGGACGGCCATCAATTGCCGCAGGGTAGCGGTGTCGAAGCCCGAAGTGACGCGGATCGTGCGGCCGCTGACCAGGACGACTTCCAGTGCGTGGGCGACGGCTGCCGATGCCTGGTCAGTTCGCAGACGGATCGGAACGAACAGAGGCTTCTCCGAATCGCGGCGCCGCAATTCGCGGCGCCAGGCATAAAAGCTCGCTTGGCTCAATCCCAGGCGTGCGCAGAAGCCACGGACGCTCAGGCCACTGTCTTGCCAGTCGCGAATACGTTGCCGCCAGAGTTGTTCCTTGCGCCCGTCGCGTGGTTTGCCGGTAGCCATGGTGCTGCCCTCCTATGCCAGGCATTACACCACGGCGGTCAAGAACGCCGTTCACCGGACGCACACGAATGATAGCGTTTTTTCTATTCATGCGGAAGCCAGGGTAGGGGCAAGCTTCACGGTTCCCGACACTATACTCCCCTCCGCATGGCGATCGAGGTGCTTGCCGCCTTGCGCGGCGAAGAGTCCCTCGTGCCCTTGCGCCTGGAAGCCACCAAGGCGCACGGTGGCGACCTGTTCGAGGTGAAGATCAAGCGCCAGGTCACC
>DASZFN010000473.1:0-2775 GCA_035939715.1 Gemmataceae bacterium
GGTGCTTGAACGGAATGAATTCCGTTCTACGAAGCTCTCATCCATTTTTCACTTCAGGCTAATCGGCCTCTAACTTCGCTGTGTTAAGTTGTCCCTGTGTGAGGACACGCGAGCGCCTCAACAGCGAAGTCAGGTGAATTATGATTGCGACCACTCTTGTTCTCGGGACCTTGATCATCAGTGCGGCCGGTGCGTATTTGTGGATTCGCGCTCATCCCTCTCAAGGAGAGGGGACTCTGCTTTTCCGTTGCGCTGCCTGCGGTCAGAAATTACGTTGCCAGGCGTCCAAGGCCGGGCGTGCGGGCATGTGTCCGCGCTGCCGGCAACGCTGGACCTTGCCGGCCCTGACAGGATTGTCGGCAGCCCTCGAGGCCTGCGACGGCTACTGCGTCCGCGTCGGCGAAAGACAAACGCCCCGCATGGATAGGCGCGCGGCTCGCGTCTCAATGAACTAAAGAATCTGCAGAGCAAACCAATCTGCATGCGGCCAAGCTCGATCCGCCCGGCTTCTTGCGCTGGCTGGTACCCCTGTCATCTGGCTCAGGGACCTTTTTTCACGGGGTAGCCGATAAAGGCCCCCGACGCCTTTCTGTCAACCTTTCTCTCGATGGTCACTGTGGTGTGCACGCCGTCCTCGCGGAAGCGGAGGTCGGCGCGCAGGCTGCGGAATTGTTCAAGCAGGCGCCCGAGCGGCGAGGCGTCCTCGATCCCCGGCTGAAGCCGCGGCTTCCTGAGGGAGCCGTGCCGCTGGTTTACCACCTCATCTGCCTCCGGAGCATACGCGTACGTAGCTCCATCAGGACTGACGGGAACAAACGTCAGAAAACGCATGGCCGCGGCCTGCTTGGCGGTCTCGGGCGCTTGGGGTGAAATCAAGCCGCTGCGATAGAGCGTGAACCAGGCCGGACAGTTGACCAGCGCCCGCCGGTGCGTTTCCCACTCCAGATAATAGTGCAGCGCTTGCCTGGCCTCGCTGGCGGCCTTGGGACCGGCGTAGACCGAGAAGTTGATCGGCACGGCGGTGCCGGTCACTTCCTTGCCCGCGCGCTTGGCCACGGCGCGGTCGATCAGCTCCTTGAGCGGCGCTTCGCGAAGACTGACGTACCACCAGCCTTCTATCACGGCATGGTAGAGATTGGGCAGCCGTTTCAGGCGGAGTTCGTCGGCGATCATGTTCCCTGGCTGGAACTGCACGCGCGTAATCGGGATCCCCTTGTACTCCGGTTTGAGGCGCGTGGCCGTGTAAGGGGCGAAGTTCCTCAACTCCGATTGCATGTCCTCGAAAAATTTGTTGAACTTCGCGCGGTCTCGGATGCGTACTCCGGCCGTGAGCGGCAGTTGCAGAGCCAGCCGCACGGCGCCGCGGGCGTCCTCGGCATCGTTCGCCGGGGAGGCCGCGATTTGCCGATGCATCCAGTAGTCCACAAGCTTGCCGATCGTGGCATCATCGTCCAGCCTCAAGACGGCGTGGTCGCCGACCCAGTCTCCGAGGTCGGCTGGGCTGGTAGAGACGGCGAAGTGCAACAGCGTCCGTGGCGAGATCGTGGCCGGATCAAACGCCGCCGTCTCGCCGCTGACCCAGGACCGCAGCGTGCTGTAGCGGCTGTCGCGGATAAGCGGCAGGATGTAAGTTTCCAGTTTCACCTGGCGGTCGTTGATGCTGAAGCGCATGCCGACCGGATCGAAGAACTGGCGCCACAAATTGAGATAGGCCGTGCGAAACTCGTTGTACTCCTGCTGCTCGGCCGGCGTGATCTTGTCAATGGGCAGCTCGATCAACGGCGTCGCGAAGTGAAGCGTGTTGTAAACATCGGCAACGGCCGCCTGCTGGCCGGCGTCCCACATCACGCCCTTGCCTTCGGGCGTGTACAGATCGCTCGGCTTCAGGCTCGAGGCGTCAAGCAGGGCCGGGTGGTCCGCCGGCAGCCGGCCCGTCTCCCAGGCGCTGAAGAGTGCCCCATGCGTCAGCATCGCCAGACTCGTCAAGGCTTCGAGGCGGCGTTTCTCCTTGATCTTGCTGGCCGGGCCCACCAGCTGCCGAATGAAGGCGTCGGAGAAGAAGGCGAAGCCGTCCTCCTGCTTGTCGTCGAGCGGGAAGGCGGTGCGCATGTACTGGAAGTCGAGAGAATCCGCCAGGGCGCTGATCCGGCCGTGATGGGCGTCGAGCACGCGCCGCAGGCCGGTCGGTGAGTTGGCATAAAGGATGAAGTCGCCGAGCGCCGCACGATAGAGGCTCACTTCCCGCAGCGGCGTCACAAACGACTCCACCGTGATGCCGTGATAGTCGTTCCTGGACTCGGTTAGCCGACCCGCGAACTGCCTGCGCGCGTCCTGGATGAATGGCTCTGCGGCGGCCAGGAACAGCGGCTTGCTGGTCACGTGGAAGAGCACGGTCAGGTCGGAGCCCTCGCGCAGGTAGCCGTCGCTGCCTGTCAGGGCCAGGCTACGCACGACGGCCGGGCCAAGCGTCTTGCCCAGCCAGGTGCTCTTCAGGCAGAGCTGCCGCTCGTAGCGCTCCTTCAGTTGATAATCCCTGCTGTTCAGCTCGTAGACGCGGCTGACATTCGTGCCCCACTGATCGAGCAGTTCGCCGAATTCGATAAACTTGCGGATGTTTTTGAAATGAACGTAGAAGTTATCGCGCGGCACGAGATGGGCCAGCGCTTCCAAGGACGGCTTCTTGCCTCCCATCATTTTTGCCCAGGGATGTCCGCGATGTCGATGCCCGGCACGCTCCAGATATCAACGGTTCGCCGGCCGCGATCGCCCGGCGTG
>DASZFN010000474.1:0-7602 GCA_035939715.1 Gemmataceae bacterium
GCCATCCGTGGTTTGGGTCCCGGGCTTCAGCAGCCGGGGAAGAACGCATCCAGCATCCTCTGGGGGGTACGCTACCAGCGCCCTGGGTTCGGGTCAACCGAATTTCGCCTTGGTGCCCAACCGGTGCAGAAAAGCTTACCCAGACCTTGAGAAATTCTCGACCCCTTATGGCGATTTACTTTGCCCATTTTACCCCGCCGGTTGGAGATTTCCATTTCGAGCCAAGCTTCGCGATTGCGCCGAAAAGTTCAAGCCTACCGTTTGTTTCGGCCGATTTTTCCAGAAGAGCGCGGAATGGACTTCTTGGCTTCACACTCGGGCGACAGATTGTGACCCGCAGCGCAAGTAAGGGCGCGACCCAATCCCCTCGCTGGCGCTTCGGGTTGCAATGGAGGGAGTTGTCGTTCAAAGCTTGCACGGGAGGCCGATATGGTGAAGAGGTGGATGGGCGTGATGGTAATCGTGGCCGGGCTGGCGGGGACAGCCCACGCGCAAAACCCGTTTTTGCCCACGCAGGCTCACCCGGCCATCATGCCGGAGCCGGTGCCCTTCTCCCAGGACGCGCTTCCCAGCGCCAACCCGCCGGTCGCGGCGGCTCCTTATTACGGAGGGCAACAGTCTGCAATCGGCGTACCCGCTCCGGGCTGCGTGCCGGGCATGCCCGAGTCGGTCGGCAACTCGCTCCGCAGCGATACGCCCACCGCCTGGGACCAGGAACCCGCCTATGATCCGGGCGCCATTTACGCCAGCCTTGGCATGCTGGTGATGACCCGGCAACGGCTGAGCCATACGCCCGCCGCCTTCCTCGATTCTGCCGCCCAGGCCGACACCGGCGACCCCATTCCCCGTGGCGCCCCCGTTTTCTCGACCTTCCACGATATCGACATCCGGCCGAATTACGGCGTCCAGGCAACCATCGGCTATCATCAGGGCACGTCCGGCATCGAGTTCAGCGGCTTCTACCTGTCGCAAAATAATTCTGCCAAGACCGCGGCCGATCCGAACAGCCTCGATGCTCTTTTTTTCAATCCGCCGCTCGGCTTCGAAGGCGATAACGGCATGTGGTTGCAATCCGACATCATCCGCACTTTTCTGAAGACCGCCGTGGGCAGCGGCGAAGCGATGTACCGCTGGTGGCTCGGCGCCGATTCGAGCTTTAGCTGGGGCATCGGCGTGCGCTACCTGGATATTTATGAACGCTTCGGCCTCTACTCCGGCGACGACGATCTCACGGTACGCGACATCAACGGCAACCCGGATCCCACGCGTCAGGCTCTCTACACCGTGACGGCTCACAACCACCTGGTCGCGCCCCAGCTTGGCCTGGAATGGAACCGTGAGATCAACTGCTGGCTCGCCTTCACGCTGACTGCCAAGGGCGCCTGGGGCGTGAACTTCGTGGACGTGACTACGGACCTCGAGCGCGGCGACGGCTTCGTGGGCTTCAAGCGTCAGCGCAACGATACGATTTTTAGCATGCTCTACGAGACCGGCTTCTTCCTCAACTTCCACTTGATGGACAACGCTCGCCTGCGCGCCGGTTATAACCTGCTCTGGGCCGTGGACGTCGCCGATGCCACGGGCCAGCTCGATTTCAACCTCGCCAACCCGGACGGCCGGACCAACCATCACAACAGCATCCTTTACTATGGACCGTCCGTGGAGCTCTCCATTCTCTTCTAAAAAGGAAGAACTGGAAGTTCGGGCACGGACTATATGGAATGACTAACGACAGGAATCAACCGTTACAAACTCCGACTAGCGCCCCATTCAAAGCCTCCAGTGTAACTGGTTTGCCCAGCACGCGGCTTACGCCTTCCAGGGGCTTGCCGGCCTCGCGCAGCTGATGGGACCAGCCGGTCAAGAGAATGACGGGCGTGGCCGGTGACTTGCCGGCGATGGAGCGTGCCACCTCTTCGCCGCTCATGCCGGGGAGACCGAAGTCCGTTAGCACCACATCAAAAGGCTCCTTGCCGAACAACGCCAGACCTTCCGTAGCATCCGCAGCGACAGAGGGAACGTGGCCGAGATGCTTCAGGCCGGTGGCCAGAAAGCGGCGAATGCTTTCTTCATCTTCAATCACCAGCACGCGCAGGCCCTTGCGGCTGGTAGGAATTGAGCTGGCTCTTCGAGCTTGCGGCTTTGCCGCTGGTTTCGGCGGTGCTGCAGGGTCGGGCGGATGGCCGTTCTTGGTTGACGCGGTGTTGGCAACGCCGGTCTGGGTTTGCGGCAGCCGGACCGTGAACGTGGTGCCTTTGCCGACGGACGACTCCACCGAGATTTCGCCGTCGTAGCGCTGCACGATGCCGAAGGTCACGCTCAGCCCCAGGCCGTTGCCGCGCTCGCCCTTGGTGGTGAAGAAGGGTTCGAAGAGGCGATGGCGCACGGACTCACTGATGCCGATGCCCGTGTCGCTGACGGCAAGATAAGCGTGGTCCGGGTCGTTCCAGGTGCGCACGGTCAGTTTGCCGCCCTGCGGCATGGCGTCGACGCCGTTGAAAACCAGGTTGGTGAGGATTTCGCGCAATTCGGCGGCGCTGGCACAAACAAGAATCGTCGCTTCCGTGACCACTTCGACCGTGATCGGCTGGCCCTGGGCAAACTTGAGGTTTTCCCACTTGTGCCGGACCAGCTCCATGGTCTGGCGAACCAAATCATTGAGATCGACCAGCGCGACGGAGAATTCCTTCCGCTGCCAGCGCGCGAAATCCTGGACGCGGCGGACCGTCTCGGCGGCGTCGAGGGTGCAGGTACGCGCCGATTGGAGGTTGCCGCGCGTGCCTTCGTCCAGTTTGTCGTCGGTGAGCACGAGCTCCAGGAAGCCGAGGGCGCCGCAGAGGGCGTTGTTGAAGTCGTGCGCCATGCCGCTCGCCATTTCTCCCAGGGCGCGCATCTTTTCGGCCTTGATGAGCTGCGCCTGGGTCTGGCGTAGCTCTTCATAAGCCGCGCGCAGCCGGCTGAAAAGCTGGCAGTTGCTGATGGCCGGGCCCAGCAGATCCGCGACCTGGTAAAGGATCTGAATCTGCTCGTTGGTGAAGCCGGCGGGCCGGGTGCAAATGCTCTGCAGAATGCCCACCGTTTGCTGGCCGGTGCGGAGCGGCACGGCAAACATGGAATTGGCGCCGCGGGCGCACACCGTCTCGAGCAGTGCGCTGCGCGGTTGCTCCGAACGGACCAGATCGAGATAGACCGCCTGGCCGTGGTGCAAGCAGGGCGTGAACGGCGTGTGCTGCAGCTCGACGCGCATGCCGGCGCTCAGGCCCATGTTTTCGGCGCGGTGGCGCGGCACCGAATTGACCGCGGTAAGCTTCAGCACGGTGGCCGGCTCCGGCTGGTCGGCGGGCGGGGCATTCTGACGGGCAGGCGGTGCGCCGCCCTTTCTATCCTGCAGAATCCAGACGGCGGAGACATAAAGCGGCATGTGCCGCTCCAGCTCGTGCAACGCGACGTGCAAGATGGTGGGCAGGTCGCGGCTGCCCGCGGCGGCCTGGGCGACTTGCGTGAGCAGGCGCAGTTGCCCCAGCAGCCGGGCCTCTTCAAAGAGATCGCCCTGGGACAGCCATTCCCGGACCGGCAAAATCACCTGGTCATCCTCGGGGGTGAAGGCCGGCGCGCCCTGCCGGCGTGCCAGGTAGAAGCCGCCGAGTGGGCGGCCGTAGTAGACAAGCGGCACGCCGAGGAACGGACCAATATCGCCGAGGACATCCGGGAGGCCAAGCTGTTGCCGCAGCGGCTGAAAGTCGGCCAGGTGCAGCGGCGCAGGCTGACGCAGCAGAAAATGGATCAGGGCCGTGGCGGCGGCGGATTGTCCCAGTTCCGCGGCGACATCCCCCGCCATGCCGACCGTCCAGTGTTCGCGCAGCTTGCCGTCCGCGGCGATCACACCGACTCCGCCCAGCGGCGCCGCCACCGCCTTGCACACCAGCTCGAGCAATTGCTGTGGCCGCGTCCGGGGCGCCGGGTTCAACCAATCGGCATGGGACAAATTGTCCAGCGCAGCCGCCGGCGCGCTAGGGATGCGCGGCGCGGGATTGCCGATCACAAAAGCCTTATCAAGTTCGAGCACGAAACCTCCTGAGATCAGAAATCAGAGATCAGAGGTCAGAGGTCAGAACTCGGTGCCCAGCCTGTGACCTCTGACTTCTGACTTCACAGGCGACGGCTCCCCGTGCCTGTTTACGGGTTGCTTGCTTCCAGGCTCGGTGCTTCCGGGCCGAGCACATCCACGAGCCGGGGGGGCCGGGGCAGGACACAAGAGTCACTGCGCAGGGCGCCTTCGATGGCCTGGCGCAGCGAATCGCCGACGCCGCGCTGGCGAATCGCGTGGATGCGCTCCCGGCAGCGCAGGAAAGCGTCCACCACTTGCTTGTCCCACTGGCTGCCGGCTCCCTGCACGAGGATATCCTCGACGCGGCGGTAAGGCATGGCGTCGCGGTAAGGGCGCTGGTGGCTCATGGCGTCATAGGCGTCGGCGACGGCGAGAATGCGCGCCAGCAAGGGGATGTTGTCACCGGCCAGGCCGTCCGGATAGCCGCTGCCGTCCATGCGTTCGTGGTGATAGAGCACGCCCGGGAGCAAGTTGCGGATCTGCCGCAATTCCGCCAGGATCCAGTAGCCGATGGTCACATGTTCTTGAATGTGCTCGCGTTCTTCGCGCGACAGTGGTCCTTGCTTGCGGAGCACGGAATCCTTGATGCCGATCTTGCCCACGTCGTGCAGCAAGCCGGCCAGATAAATATCGCCCAGTTGATCGCCTTGCAGTCCCAGCTCGCGGCCCAGCTCCACGGCCGTGCGGGCCACGCGCTCGCTGTGGCCGTAGGTGTACGTGTCCTTGGCGTCCAGGGCGGTGGTCAGGGAGCGCGTCAAGCCGACCAGCAGGTCCTTCAGATCTTGATAGCGATGCGACCAGCGGAACTGCAGCTCCAGCAGGCCGACAAAGGGCAGCACCAGGGCGGCGTCGCTGCGCCGGAAGGGGGCGTTGTCCTTCTTGTTCAGGGCGACGAACCAGCCGAGCGGCTCGTGATCGGTGACCCAGAAGGCCATGAAATTCCGGATCTGCGGGAAGCGGGCAGCCAGCGGCGTGGCGGAAACATGATTGCACAGGAGCGGCGCGGGGGGATTGAAGTCGGGACTCTGAGAAAGGGCGGCCGCCAACTGGGGCGCCTGGTCCTGGGGCACGCAGGGCTCGCCCACGCACAGCACCGGCTGCCCGCGCTGCGCCGGCGCCCAGATCAGCGCTTGCATGGGCACCAGGCCGAAAGCACTCTCCAGCACGCTCTGCTGATTCTGCGTCGGTTCCCGGAGGACGCGCAGCCCGCGTGCGACCTGGTCCAGGGCAAGCAACGCCTCCCAGGCGCTGGTCGCCTGGTGGTTTGGAGCCTCTTCCGGCCGGCGCCGGCTCAGGACCTGATCGCCCAGGCGCAGGCGATCGCTCACGGCCTGGAGCCAGTTCTGCAGCATGGCTTGCTCGCGCGCGGCGGCCGCTTTGCTGCGATTTTCGACCAGGGGCTCCGCCTCGGCGGCGGCGAGCAGCACCGGCTTCTGGGCGCGGTAGATGAGCAAGCTCAACTGATAACAACTGCTCGACAGCGGCGTCACGCGGGCCCGGCCGTCGGCAGCCAGTTCCAGTACTTTGGACACATCCAGTATGGCGCCGCCGGGCTCGTTGGCTTCCAGATCGCGGATGCGTGTGCCGCTCTTGGCATCGTAAAAGACAAAAGGGACGCCGAACTCTTCGCGCAGGACCACCGCCAGCGCCTTGGCCTGGTCCGTAACATTAGAGCGCTTGTTGTCAAGTCTTTTGACGGTCTGTTCCTGGAGCAAGGTCAGCCTCCCCGCTGTTGGGCGTGCGTTTCCGATAATTGTCTCAGCAAACGGCGAAACTCCGGATGATGATGTAAATGCTTCAGGTCGGCATCGGTGGCTGCCTTATCCTTGCCGTAGTCCAGCTTGAATGCCTCCTCGAGAAGCTGGATCGCCCGCTCCGTGAATATGGGCTCCTCGGCATCGGCGGCTTTGCCCGCCAGCAAGGCGTAAACGCAGGCCGCGGCATACACGGTTTCGCCGCTCGGGTCCGCCTTGACGCACCAATCGATGTCCTGCCGCGCCAGGGAAGATTCGCCGCGGTAAGCCAGAACATTGGCGCGATTCCGCCGTGCCGCGATGAAGGTCGGATCGACCTGCAACGCCAGGTTGAAGTAGGCCAGAGCGCTTAAGGAATCGCGCGCCTGCCGTTGGAAAAGCATAGCACACCCGTAAAGGGCGCGGGTGTTGCGCGGCTCATGCTTGCGGGCCTTCTCAAAGGCGGACAGGGCTCGCTGCGCGGATCGCTCGGAGACCGCGAAACCCTGGCTGAGCAGAAGATCGACGTTGTCCGGTGCGCGCGCCAGAGCGCGCGCGAAAGCGGCGTCGGCCTCCGGGTGCCGGCCTAGCATTTCGAGGGCGATGCCACGCTGGTTGTGCAAGGTTGCCTCGTCGCACCCCAGGGCGGCCGCGGCATCGAGATCGGCCAGCGCCAGAGCAGGATTCCTTAGTTCGGAATTCAGGTAAAGCAGGGCCCGGTTCAGGTGTGCCGGCACCAGCTTCGGGTCGAGCTTAAGGCTGGTGGCGAAATCAGCCAGCGCCTCGCGATTGCGTCTCAGTTGCTGCAGCACCACGCCGCGGTTGTAGTATCCCCAGGCGAATTCGGGCCACAGCGGGATGCAGGCGCTGTGGGCGCCGTAAGCGAGCATGTGGTCTCCGACATTCTCGTACAGGATGCCAAGCTGGAACAGTGACCAGTAATGCTTGGGATTGACCTGCAGTGCTTGCTTGAGCTGGGCGATGGCGTCCTGAAACCGCTGCTGGCGCGCGAAAGCGGTGGCCAGCAGATAGTGGTCGCGCGCGCTCGTGGGCGTGAAGGTGTCTGCTTTCGCCCGCGCGGCAGCGGCGCCATCCGGATCGCCAAGTCTCGCCAGGTATACGCCGCGGTCGTGCCAGAGCGCGGAGGAGGCCGGCAAATCCGGAATAGCCTCCGCGCGTTCGAGAAGTCCCAGGGCTTCCTTGATCTCGGCAGGCGCCGTGTTAGCCAGGAAATCCCTCCCCCATGCCATGGTTCCCGTGCGTTCGAGAAGCCCCAGGCTTTCCTTGATCTCGGCAGGTGCCCCCGTATCGGCCAGGAAAACCTTCGCCCATGCCAAGAGGAGGAGTAATTCCCGCGCATCCTCAGCCAGTGCCTGCCGATCGTCCGCTTCGAGCCGCTGCCAGGCGGGATGCTGCTGCCAATCGTCGCCACGGAGAATGTCGTAGAGTCCCAGGGTTTGCTCACAGACGCTCACCCCTTCCTTGACCTGCTCTGCCATGCCCGTGGAGGTGTTGACCAGGATGCGGGCCCGTTCGGCGCCGGTGATGAAAGCCTGCTTGCGCTCGCGCGCTTCGGCGCCTTCGGCTTCGTAGGCCCGCGCCTTCACGGTGGTTAACTGCGCTCGCGTCGCTGCCAGGATGCCGGCGCCGGTCCCCAGTAGCAAGACTGCGGCGCTGACGAGGGCGCCGGCCTGGGTGAGACGCGGATGCCGGCGCACAAACTTGGCGACCTGCTCGCGCTGGCTCAATTCCGGAGCATAC
>DASZFN010000475.1:0-2972 GCA_035939715.1 Gemmataceae bacterium
CTGTGCCGCCGCGCGGGCGGGCTGCGGACAGGGCAAGGATGCGGACAGACTTGATGATAAGGAACGCGCCCGCTGGCGGAAACAGGCCCTTGACTGGCTCCGCCAGGAACTGACGTTTCTGGACGATGCGCTGGACAAGGACGACCCGCGGGCCAGCACCGGGATTGAATTGCGTCTGCGGCGGTTCCAGAACGATGTCAGCCTTGCCGGCGTCCGCGGCCAGGATTGCCTCGCCCGGCTGCCGGGCGAGGAACGAAAGCAATGGGAGCGCCTCTGGTCCGACGTAGGCGCGCTGCTCCAACGCGTGAGCCAGGATTCTTCATCCATTGGTGTTTCTTCCAATCGTGGAGACCATGGCCATGAGCAATGACTCCCGTGTGGATGAACTGCTTGAGCAACTTCTCGACTCCGGCGGCACACCCGAGGAAGTTTGCCAGTCCTGTCCCGAACTATTAGCGCCCGTTCGTGCCGGCTGGCAACAATTGCGCGCCCTTCAGGCCGAAGTAGGCGAGCTTTTTCCCGAATTCACCTCCGTGGGCGGGGCGAACGCAAACGTTATCGAGCCACACGGACAGCCGCACCCCGAGCTTCCCCGCGTCAGCGGCTACGAGGTGCAGGAGATGCTCGGCCGCGGCGGCATGGGAATTGTCTACAAGGCCTGGCACCTGCGCCTCAATAGACCGGTCGCTCTGAAAATGCTCCTGGGCGGTGTCTACGCCCAGCCCGAGGAATTGGAGCGCTTCCTGCGCGAGGCGGAGACGGTGGCCGGGTTGCGTCACCCGAATATCGTGCAGGTCCACGAGGCCGGCGACGTGGACGGGCGGCCGTATTTCACGATGGAATTCATCGAGGGAGGCACTCTGGCGCAAAAGTTGGCCGGCACGCCGCAACCCGCTCGTCAGGCAGCCGCGTTGGTGGCAGTGGTGGGCCAGGCCGTCCACACTGCGCACCAGGGCGGCATTGTTCACCGCGATCTCAAGCCTGGCAACATCCTGCTGACGGCGGATGGCACGCCCAAGCTTACCGATTTTGGCCTGGCGCGGCGCCTCAAAGGCACGGCGGGCCTGACGCAGAGCGGCGCCCCTCTGGGGACGCCCAGCTACATGGCCCCCGAACAAGCCGAGGGAAAAGCGCGCGCCGTGGGGCCGGCAGCGGACATTTACGCGCTTGGGGCCATCTTGTACGAGCTGCTGACAGGCCGGCCGCCTTTCCGTGCAGAGACGGCGGCACAGACGTTGCAGCAAGTGATTTCCCAGGACCCGGTGCCCCCGTCCCGGCTGAACGCCACGGTGCCGCGCGACCTGGAGACGATTTGCCTTAAATGTCTTGAGAAGGATTCGGCGCAGCGTTACCCAAGCGCATTGGCCGTCGCGGAAGATCTGCATCGGTTCCAGCGGAACGAGCCGATTGTGGCGCGGCCCGTGGGGCCGCTGGAACGAGCGGTGCGCTGGACGCGGCGCAAGCCGACGGCGGCAGCGCTGGTGGCGACAGCGTTGGCCCTGGTCGCGCTGGCCCTGGGCGGCCTGGCATGGTTCGAGAAGGAGCAGGCCAGGCGACGGGCGGAGTTGCGCGACGAGGTCGACAGCACCGTGACTCATGCCCTAAATCTCAGCAATGGGTCCCACTTTCGCGAAGCGCGGGAACTGCTGGAGGAGGCCCGGAAGCGGTTGGAGCCGGCTGGGCCGGACGACCTGCGCCGGCAGCTGGACCAGGCGCGGACCAACCTGCAACTGGCGGAGAATCTGGACAGGGCCAGCCAGCAAACCATCTTGCTCGGCCTTGCCCTGCGCGCCCAAGGCCGGCACGACGAGGCCATTCGCCAATACCAGGAAGCCATCCGGCTGAACCCGAAAGGGTCCGCATCGGTCCACATCAACCTCGGCAATGCCCTACTCGACCAGGGCCGGCTGGACGAGGCCGCGTTCCACTACAAGGAATGCATCCGGCTCGAACCAAGGGCGTCGGCTATGGCCCACTATAACCTCGCCAATGTTTTGCGCCTTAAGGGCCGGCTGGACGAGGCTATCGACCACTTGCAGGAATCCATCCGGCTCGACCCCATGTCTGCCGCCTTGGCTCACAACAACCTCGGCAATACCCTGCTCGCCAAGGGCCGGCTGGAGGAGGCCGCGATCCACTACAAGGAAACCATCCGGCTCGATCCGAGGGCGTCGGCTACGGCCCACCACAACCTCGCCAATGTTTTGCGCCTTAAGGGCCGGACGGATGAGGCTATCGAGCTCTTGCAGGAATCCATCCGGCTCGACCCTAAGTCTGCCGCCATGGCCCACCACACTCTCGGGCTTGTCCTGCAGGACAATGGCAGGCTGGACGAGGCCATCGGCCACTTCCAGCAAGCTGTCCAGTTCGACCGCGCCCCGTTTGGGGCCAGCAACGCCCTTTTCAATTGCCTGTTCGCCGCCGCCTGCGCCGCTGTCCAGGCCTCGGACTCTCAGGAAACACGGCTTGGTGAGCAGGAGCGAGCCGGCTTGCGCCGGAAAGCCCTGGAGCGGCTAAGGGCCGGCCTGGAACTGAGAACCAAGCTGCTCAAAGACGGCAAGGTGGGCTGGGTCTCGTTGCTCTCTCCCTGGCAAACGGACCCTACCCTGGCCAGCCTGCGTGACCGGGCAGCGCTGGCGAAGCTGCCCGACGCCGAGCGCCAACAATGGGAGCGCCTTTGGGGGGACGTGGCGGCGCTGGTCGTTGCGGACCCTCTGGAGCAGGGCATGGCGCATGCCGCACGCCGGGACTGGGCCAAGGCCGCCGACTGCTATACGCACATCTTGGTGCGCGACACGGCGGACGAGGGCCACTTAGTTTTCGAGTACGCCGCCTTGCTACTTTTGTCTGGTGACCGCCCCGGCTACTCCAATGCCTGTGCCCGCATGGTCGTGCGGTGTGGCAAGGTCTCGGACCTGCGGGCCTACCACATGGCCCGCGCCTGCACGCTGGCCCCTGACGCCGTCGCGGAG
>DASZFN010000476.1:0-3021 GCA_035939715.1 Gemmataceae bacterium
CTTCTTTCAGGCAGTCCTGCAAATTCGCGCCGGCAATATGCAGCGCCGGGACGAGGCCAAAGACCAGCCCCGTGAGGAGCGACAAGCCAAGCGTGAAACCGAGGACAGTGTCGTTCAGGCCGATTTCAGTCACGCGTGGCAGATTGCCGGGGCTGAGCGCACGCAGGGCATCCACACCCCAGTAGCTCAGCAACAGGCCAAAGCCACCGCCCACGAGCGCCAGCAGCACGCTTTCCGTGAGCAACTGACTCACGATGCGCCGCTTTCCCGCACCCAGGGCCGCGCGGATGGCAATTTCTCGTTCACGCGTCGAAGCACGTGCCAGAAGCAGGTTGGCGATGTTCACGCAGGCAATCAGAAGGACAAAACCCACCGCTCCCAGCAAGACGAGAAGCGCCGTACGAACCTTACCGACAATCTGTTCCTGCAGCGCGACCAGAAAAACTCCCCATCCTGCATCGGGCCCATAGGGGACATAGTCCGGGTGTTCGCGCGCGAGTTGCGCGGCGAAGCGGTCCATCTCGGAGGAGGCCTGCGCAAACGTCACGCCCGGCTTGAGTCGCCCAAGGACGCTGAGATAGTGGCTTCCCCGGCCCTGGGGCTTGGCGCGGTCGAGACCCAGGGGGTTCCAGATGTCGTGCGGGCCTTCAAACTGGAAGCCCGGCGGGAGCACGCCGACGACGGTATAGCCGGTCCCGTCGAGGTGAACGATTTTGCCGACGACATTCGGATCGGAGCCGAAGGCGCTTCGCCACAGGGAATCGCTCAGGAGAACGACGTGGCTCTTGCCGGGCTCGTCTTCTTCCGCGCTGAAGATTCTGCCGAGCTGTGGCTGGACGCCCAGAATTGAAAACAAGCTCGAAGTGGCATCACCTTGGGTGACGCGCACGGGCCGGCTGTCCGCGGAGGTGAGGTTCGCGCCATCGTCGGGAACGAAAGCGGCGAGCTCGGAGAAGGACTGGCTGGAGTCCTTGAGTTCCCACCATTCCGGGTCGGAAATGCTGTTGACGGGGATGCCGAGCTTTTCGAACTTGCCCCATATGTGGACGAGCTGGCCGGCGCCCTTATAGGGAAGCGGGCGCAGCAGGACGGCGTTGACCACGCTGAAAATGGCGGTGTTGACGCCGATGCCGAGCGCAAGCGTCAGCACCGCCACGGCCGCAAAGCCAGGGGTCTTCGCCAGCATACGAATCCCGTAGCGCACATCCTGCCAGAACGTCTCCATGGGATTCTCCTCTAGGCCGTGGCTCTGGATTGGCCGTCGGCAATCCAGCCGTCGGCGAGCTGGATGATGCGGTCACCGTAGGCCGCCCAGGCGTCGTTGTGCGTGACCTGGATGATCGTCGTGCCTTGCGTGTTCAAGCCCTTTAACAGATCCATGATCATCTTGCCCTGGCTGGAATGCAGGCTGCCGGTGGGTTCGTCCGCCAGGATCAGCTTGGGGTTTCCGATGACGGCGCGCGCCACCGCCACAAGCTGTTGCTGTCCGCCCGAAAGCTGGTTGGGGTAGAGGTTTTTCTTGCCGACGATCTGGAAGCGATCCAGTGCGTCGGCCACAATTCCGTCGCGTTCGGATTTCTTGATGTCGCGATAGGAAAGCGGCAGGTCGAGGTTTTCGGCGACGGTGAGGCTGTCGAGCAGATGATACTGCTGGAAGACGAAGCCGATATAGCGCTTGTGTAGCTCGACGCGATGCCGGTTGTCCATCTTATGGACTTCGTGCTCGAGGAAGTGGTATTCGCCCTTCCACGCCCCGTCGAGCATCCCGAGGATCCCCATCAGCGTGGATTTCCCCGCGCCCGAAGGGCCCATGATGGTGACAAATTCACCGTCGCGAATATCGAGGCTGATCCGGCGCAGCACCCACGTCTTGCCCGCTCCGGAATCGTACGATTTCTCCACGTCTTTGAGCTTGATCAAATTTCCTCCGTGTCTCTGAAAGTCTTGGCGCCGGACATATGGCCCGGCGCGCGGTTTGATTCTACTCGTGGCGCAGGGCGACCATGGGGTCCACCCGGGTCGCGCGCCGCGCCGGCACGTAGCAGGCCGCCAACGCAACGGCGCAAAGAAGCACCGTCACGCCTACAAATGTGACCGGGTCCTTTTCGCTCACGCCAAAGAGCAGGCTATTCATCAGGCGAGTGAGGCCGAAGGCAGCGACCAGGCCAATCCCGATACCGGCGAGGACCAACTGCAGGCCGTTTTTCACCACCAGCCCCAACACATCGAGCGGCTGGGCGCCGAGCGCCAGGCGAACGCCGAATTCATGCGTTCGCTGCGCCACGGAATAGGCCATGACGCTGTAGATTCCGATCGCCGCCAGCAGCAGGGCCAGCGCTCCGAAGATGGCCAGCAGTAGAGCCGAAAAGCGGCGGCGTTCCAGCGATTCATTCATGTACTGCGTCATCGGCTGCACCCGGGCTACCGGCTGGTCGGGATCAACCGCCTGGATTTCTTTTTCGACGGAAGCCGCCAGGGACATGGGTTCCGTTGCCGTTCGAACCACCACGGTCATCGAATTTGCCGGAGACTGCGCGGCGGGCAGGAAGACCTCGGGGAGTTGCCGCGCATCCAGCCCATCTTGTTTCAAGTCACCCACCACGCCCACAATTTCGCGGTACGGCGTTCTGCCTTGTGGCCATCCTTGCTTGATGCGCTTGCCCAACGCGCTTTCGTGGGGCCACCACTGGCGCGCCAAGGTCTGGTTGATGACGATTACCTTGGGAGTGTCAGCGTTATCCGCCTCAGTGAAATACCGTCCCTCGATCAGGGGAATCTCCATAGTTCGAAAGTACTCAAGCTCCGCCACGTTGAAGACACTGGTGGGTAGCTCGGACTGAGGGGGAACCGGAAGGCCCGCGACGACGTAGACGGATTCCCAGCACGTGCCCACGATTGGAGGACAAAGCGCGGCGCTCGCCGAGCGCACGCCCGGAAGAGCGCGGATGCGTTCAAGCGCCCGCGCAAAGAATGTCCGATCTTGCTCAACCGTCCCGTATTTTGCATGGGGCAGGATCACGT
>DASZFN010000477.1:0-23769 GCA_035939715.1 Gemmataceae bacterium
GCCACGATCACCCATGAGACCGTTCCCAGGCGCAACATCTTCGGCGCCCAGTTCTTCAGCCGCACGACCGGACAACCCGAAACCGAGGAACAGCGCATCCTGGACGGCCGCAACGTCTTTCTCAAGTTCGAAGACTATCCGATCTTCTACTTGCCCTTCGTGCAGGGAGACATCAATGATCCGCTGGGACCCCTGGAAAGCATCAGTTTTAACTACAACAGGATCTTTGGTTTTCAGTTCACCTCTTCCTTCAATGTTTATAACCTGCTCGGCATTGACCCGGTGCCGAATACGCGCTGGCGTTTCGACCTGGATTACCTGAGTTCCCGCGGCCCGGCGGCAGGCACCAACTTCGATTATCAATTCCTCGGCAAGAACTTTACCGACCTGTTCGGCTTCCCGGGCTTTGTCGTGGGCGAAGTCCGAGCGTACGGCATCGACGATACCGGCACGGATAGGTTAGGCGGACCGCGCGGCCCGGACGACCATCATCCGGAGGGCCGCGGCCGCTTCTACTGGCGGCAAAATGCTCAGGAACTGCCCCTGGGCTTCACCGTCCAGACGCAGGTTTCCGTCCTGAGCGACAAGAACTTCCTGGAGCAATACTTCAAGAACGAGTTTGACACCGGCTTCAATCAGGAAACCTTCCTCTATGTCAAGCAGCAGCAAAACAACTGGGCCTGGACGGCCCTCGCCGAACCCAACATCCGCAACTGGGTCAACGAAACGGAATGGCTCCCCCGCGGCGACGGGCATCTCATCGGCCAGTCTTTTTTTGACATTCTCACCTACAACGCCCGCACCAGCGCCGCCTACGCGCGCCTGCGCACGTCCGACGTGCCGCCGCCCCCAGAATCGCTTACAACCCAGCCCAACAACACCGGCCGTTTCGACCTGTCCCAGGAGTTAAGCTTGCCTTTCACGCTGGGGCCCTTCAGGCTGGTTCCCTACGGGTTGCTTGATTTGACCTACTATACCGAAGACCTTGCCGGCAACGACCGCGGACGCGTTTATGGCGGCGGCGGCGTGCGCGGCAGCATTCCCTTCACGCGCCTTTATCCCGATATTTGCAGCGAACTGCTCAATCTCAACGCCATCAATCACAAGATCGTCCTGAGCGCGAATTATTTCGTCGCCCAGTCGGATACGTCGTTCCGGCGTTTGCCGCAACTCGATCGCCTGAACGATGACGCCACCGACCAGGCCCTCCGCGACATCAAGCCGCTCGAGCCCGTAATCAATCCGGCTCATGGAACGCTTCTGGCCCTGTCGCCGGTCTATGATCCGCAGCTCTACGCCATTCGCCGGCTCGTCGACGATCGCATCGATACCCTGGACACGATCGAGGTGCTGCAGGGCGACATCCGCCAGCGCTGGCAAACCAAGCGTGGCTATCCCGGGCAGCAGCACATCGTCGACTGGATGACGCTCGATTTATCGGGATCGTTTTTTCCGCATTCGCAGCGCGATAACTTCGGCGACAACTTCGCCTTTCTGCAATATGACTGGAACTGGAATATCGGCGATCGCACGGCCATCTACAGCGACGGCTGGGTCGATCCGGAGTCGAACGGCCCCCGCGTCTTCGCCATCGGCGCCACCATAAACCGGCCCGACCGCACCAGCTTCACGCTCGGCTATCGGGATATCTTTCCCTTGAACAGCCAGGCGATCAGCGGCGCCGTGACCTACATCTTCAGTCCCAAGTATGCCATCACGGCGGTGGCAACCTATGACGTCGGCACGGACGTGGAGTCCACCTCCGTGGTGGTAACGCGCATGGGCTCCGATCTGCAGGCCAGCCTCGGCTTCACCTATAACTCCACGTTAGGCAGCTTCGGCGTCGTTTTTGAAATCGTGCCGAACATCGTGCCGCCCAGCCACCGCGTGCCGGGGATTGTGGGCGCCAGCCCCGGTTTGATTCGCTAGCTGTTAATCTCTAGCAGCAGCGACTTTTGTTCCGGCCGCGCCGATCGAGCCGATCTTGTCTTTGGAGCCGGTTTTGCCGGCTGACGAAGACAGCTCTTTCAAGTTCACCTCCATTTTGAGCAAAGACCACGACTCCCGGCCTCCTCATAATGTAGAACAGACTTGTCTGCTCCCAGCAGCACCTGGAGTCGTCTTCATGGCAGACCGCCGCTCGCGCCTGGACTTTGCCGCTTACGGCCTGCTCGTTGCCGGGCTGGTGGTTGCGCTGAGCGTTTTCAGCTACGACCCGGCCGATCCGCCGGGAGCGGCCGTCTTTCCCCCTCATGAAACGGCGAAGAACATCCTCGGAAGCGGCGGCGCCTGGCTGGCGCAGACGCTCCATGAAACGCTCGGCATCGCTGTCCATATCCTGCTGGCAAGCTGGTTCGTGCTCGTCGTTCTCTTGTTCCTGCGGCAAAGCCTGGTGCGCTGGTCGCTTCGGCTGCTGGGCTGGCTGCTGTTGATTCCCTGCGCCGCGGTCGCCGCGGATTACTTCAGCGCCTATTTGCCGCCGGGTCCGCTGGCTGGCGGCGGCGGCAGCCTGGGAGCGTGGCTGAGAAGCCGGCTGGAGGCAAACTTTCAGCCGCTGGGTTCGGCGAGCCTCTTGGGCGGCTCGGTCTTTCTTGGCCTGGTGCTGACCGCGGATTTCCTGCTCTTGCAAATCGCCCGAGGCGTGTGGCTCGGCGCGCTCTCGCTTGGCCGACGAACCCTTGAACTCTGCCGCTGGCTGAAGGGGCGCTGGGGGGGGCGCGAATCCAGCTTGATTTTTACAGAGGTGTCTCCGTTCCCGGTTTCAGTCATGCAGATTAGAAGCGACGGCGAAAGTCCAACACCGCCGCCGCCCAAGGCCGGCGAGATCCCGATTCGGCATCACGATCTCGCCGCCACCACCTTGCAGGCGCCGGGCGGAGCAGATGTCCTCCTCGCTTCCCAGCGTCCCACGGTGGACTCGGATGGCGACCGTTTCGCCGACTTTGAATTGCCTGCCCTGTCGCTCCTGGCGGAGCCGCAGCCGTTTCCCTATGAGGAGCACGACCAGCGCCTGCGCGAACGGGCGGCTCTACTCGAGAAAACATTCCGCGACTTCGGCCTCAATATCTGGGTCGTGGGCATCAATACCGGTCCCGTGATCACGCAGTATGAGGTGGCCCTGGAGACCGGCCTGCGCGTGCACAAAGTCACCGGGCTCGGCGATGACCTGGCGCTGAATTTGAAGGTGCCCAGCGTGCGTATTGTCGCGCCGATCCCCGGAAAAAACACGGTCGGCATCGAGATCCCCAATGAACATCGCGCCGTCGTGCGCCTGAAGGAGGTCATTCTCGCCGCCGGCCAGAGGGTGGCCCAGGCAAAGATCCCGCTTTTCCTGGGCAAGGACACGGAGGGCCGGCCCCTGGTCTATGACCTGGCCGAGATGCCGCATCTGCTCATCGCCGGCCGCACCGGCACTGGCAAGTCGGTGTGCATGAACGCCATCATCCTCAGCATCCTCATGACGCGCCGGCCCGACGACGTCAAGATGGTCATGATCGACCCGAAGATGCTGGAGCTGAGCGAATACGGCCGCATCCCGCACCTGATGCACCCGGTCGTCAAGGACATGAAGAAGGCTGAGGCGATCCTGTCGTGGGCTGTGGACAAGATGGAGGAGCGCTACGATCTGCTGAGCCGGGCGCGCGTGCGCGGCATCGCGGGCTACAACGAGCTGTCCCTCGCGGAAATTTACCGCCGCGTCCAGCCCGCCGACGACGAGGAGCGCCGGCAGATCCCGGCCAAAATGCCCTACATCGCCATCTTCGTGGACGAATTGAACGACCTCATGATGACCATGAAGAAAGAGGTCGAAGGGCACATCATCCGCCTGGCCCAGAAATCGCGCGCGGCAGGCATCCACCTGGTGGTGGCCACGCAGAAGCCGACCGTGGATGTCATCACCGGCCTGATCAAATCGAACCTGCCGGCGCGGATCTGCTTCCAGGTCTCCAGCCGCACCGACAGCCGGGTGGTGCTCGACGAGATGGGCGCGGACAAACTGCTCGGCAAAGGCGACATGCTCTTCCTGCAGCCGGGCACCAGCACCCTGCTGCGCGCCCAGGGCACCTACGCCAGCGACGAGGAAATCACGCGCGTGGTGCAGAACCTGGAATGCGAGCCGTGTTACGCCCAGGAGCTCGTGCAACTCTCCACGAGCGGCAAGGACGGCGACGGCAGCTTCATGGACACGCTGCGGGCCCGCGACGACCTGTATGAACAAGCGATCCAGGTGATCATTCGCGAAGGACGCGGCAGCGTCTCCCTCTTGCAGCGGGCTCTGGGAATCGGCTACGGCCGCGCCGCCCGGCTGATCGATTTCATGGCGGAAGACGGCATCGTCGGCAACTACAACGGCAGCCAGGCCCGCGAAGTCCTGTACACTCCCGAACAATGGGAGCAAGTCAAGCAAGCCGGGGCCATGCACTAATGCGGCTACTTGACTCCTGTGGTATATTTAAGGATGTAGAGCCGCCTTCTTTCGCGGTGAGGACCCACCCCCAGGTGGGCGGCTCTCACTAGGCCGCGGCGTGGAGCAGTGGCAGCTCGCCAGGCTCATAACCTGGAGGTCGCAGGTTCAAATCCTGTCGCCGCAACTTGCAAGAAATGAGCCGCGGAGCATTCACTCCGCGGCTTTTGCCTTGAGTGGGCAAGTTTGCAACTTGCCCTGCGCGCGTTCCCCGACATTATTTACTCGATCCCTTGTCCTTGTCCTTCTCCGCCTGCTTCTGCTGATACGCCTCAAATTCCTTCTTGTCGATCTTGCCGTCCTTGTTGGTATCGATCTGGTCGAACACGGCTTCATAAGCGGTGCCCTTGAGTTCCTCGCGCGTGAGCCGGCCGTCCGCGTTGCGGTCCAGGGCATCGAAATCTACTAGATTCTGTCGCGTCTGTGCTCCATCCTGCGGCCCGGCTTTTTTGCCGCCTTTGCCCGCATTGGCTCTCTGCGCCGTGATCAATTGCTCGGCGACGCGCTCCAGCTCTTTCCTGTCCAGGTAGCCGTCCTTGTTCTGGTCAAAGCGTTCAAAGTTATTGGCCAGCGGCCCCTTGGCCTCCTCCTTGCTGATCTTGCCGTCCTTGTTCGCATCCATGCGCTGAAGCATGTTTTCGACCATACGGTTGACGGCAGCCGGATCGGCCGCCTTGTTTTTGCCCGCCTTGGCCGCCGCTCCAAGCCGGTTGCGCAGCACCTGCATCATGGCGGCGACCTCTTTGCGGTCCAGCTTGCCGTCGCCATTGGCGTCCGCCCGATCAAAGACTGCCGCCAATCGAGGCGGAAGCTCATCCTTGGTCAGGTAGCCGTCGCCGTTCTTATCGAAACGCTTGATGAAATCGTCCGGCGTCCCTTGGAGCAGCTTGGCCATTTCGGCAGGCCCTTGCTTGGGCTTGTCGTTCTGATCCCCGGCTTCCAGGAAGGTTACGCAGGCGAGCAAAAGGACGCTCAGACAGGGCAAGGACAATAAGCGGAACATGGCGGGTTTCCTTTCGGTCGAATGGGACGTCAAGGAATTTAACCCTGCCTGAGGCATGAGGTTCCGATTATTTGTTCTTCGACCACCAATCATTCCAGCGCTCGATCGCCTGGGCTCTTTCCGCCCGGCTGGCGTCGGCGTCGGGGCCGAAGTCCTGCTTGGTGAGGTTCTTCAAGGCGGCATGGGCGGCCCTGGCCACCGGAGGCTCGGGATCCTCCAGGAGCTTGATGAGGTCGGGAACGTAATCCTTATCCTCCTTCATGGCGCAGGCGAGCGCCGCGGCCCGGCGAATCTCCAGATCGTCCTCGGAGAGTTTGTCGCGCAGGGTATCGGCTGTCATGCGCATGAGCCGACGGACCAGGGCATCCCGCGCCTTTTGGCGTGCTGAGCCGCTCAGGCGAGGAATCGCAAGCGACAAGGCCTCGGTGTTCACGACCCCTTTGCTGTCGCGGAGCCTGTCAATAAGCGCCCCCTGCCGCTGGGGCGCGGCGTCCACCAGCTCGCTGCTGAGCCGGCCCGCCTCGGAGTCTTCGCCCGAAGCAGCGGATGAACGGGTCGATGGTTCTGACGAACTTTCGGACCTTTTCTGGCCGCTGCCATCCAGTTTCAGTTTTGGAATCGAACCGGTTTTCTCTACCGGAATGACGGATTCACCGGGTCCGTTTCGGGGCAAGGTTCCGCCTGCGCGCAGGGCCACTTCAAACGGATCGTGGACCTTGCCTTTGAGGCTGGAGGTCAAATCGCTCAGCAGATTGGAGCGGCGCAGGAAAAGCAAAGCAAACGACGTGTCGATGCGTGGATTGTAATAGCCTTCCCAACTGCCATCGGCTTTTTGCCTGGGAAGAATGATGGCTGTGCCCCAGTCGTACCAATCTTTTTTGCCGATGGTCTTGAGGGCATAGGCCATGGCGACGCGCTCAAGCGACCAAAGGAAGTAATAATCCGTGCGATCGATGGCAGGCGGACCGGGCGCCGCTCCAGGACCATTGGGCGGCAGCACGGCCGGCACGCCAGGAGCCGCCCCCTGCGCCCCCTGTCCGGGTCCGGGCCCACCAAAGGTGCGCTCGGCATTGATGTAACGCCCGTTGATCATTTTCCCCAGCGCCACCAGCCCGGCGCGCACGGCGGGATCGCGGTTGGGATCTTTCGGCTCGCGCGGCTTGGCAGACCGGGAGCTTTTGCCCTCTTTTCCTTCCTTGCCTTCCTTTCGATTCGCTTCTTTACGGCGCTCCGCTTCGTTCCGGAGAAAGGCCGCATCGTTGCCCACGCCGTAGGCCACCGCCAGGCCCAGCAGGCCGGCGCAGGTCATGGAGGCCGTGGCAATTGTGCCCTGGTTATAGGGCCAACCGCCGTCGGCTTGCTGCATGCGGCGAAAGCGCTGCTCCACGGCCGCCAGGGTCGCGTCGGCGTTTAGACGATGCCGGCGGGCCACCCAGAGAGCCAGGGTGGCAAACTGCGTGTTCGAGTTATCCCCTTCCTCCTGAAGCGTGCCGAATACCGGCCGCACGGGGCTCAGGCCGGCGTTGCCCCCCTGCCCTATTTGCGAGGGCAACCCGGGCCTCTTAGGAGCATCCTTGTCGTCCTGCACGAGCGCCTGCAGGCGCGCCGCCTCGCTGTTATCGACCGGGCAGTTATAGCTCCAGCCGCCCAGACCGTTCTGGCCGCGCACCAGCCGGTTGGTAAGCGACTCGATAAAGGGCAAATCTTTCTTTTCCCCCAGGCGGTCCAGCAGCATGATCGCCAGGGATATTTCATAGGTCCTGCCTTCATTGACACTGCCCGCGCGCACGCCGGCCACTGCCTTCTGGATCACCGGGTCGGCCGGATCGACATCGCATTCCAGCAGGGTCAGGGCTGTGAGCGCCGTTATGCCGACGCGGTACTCTCCTTGCCAGGTGCCGTCCGGTCGCTGGCTGCTTTTGAGAAAGGCGACGCCGCGGTCAACCGCCTGCTTGATCGCGTCGGCATCAGCGGTGCGCCCAGAAGCAGCCAGAACGAGAATAAGCGTGATCGAGACACCCGCAAGGCGCCGGCCAGCACGCATGACCAACCTCCATGGACGAGCCAGGTAGGAGAAGTGTGTCTTGCTCTTCAGGATAACCGGGCTTTGCAGAAATAGCCAGATAATGTCCCTGGAGGTAGGGTCTCGCTTTGCCGTATTGTCGCCTTTCGCTCCGCGAAAGGAAGAGCTTTCGCGGAGCGAAAGGCGACAAACTGAGACTCTACCTCCCGAAGGGCGTGCTTCCCTGTACGATAACAAGGCGTAAGGAATCTCGCTAGCCCTTCGGAAAAGCCCGGTCCCTTGAAAAAGATCGCCGTTATTCCAACTTTGTTGACACTGGGAAACGCCATATGCGGCTTTGCGGCCATTGCCGCGGCCAGCAAGATCGGTCCGCAGGAAGCCGCAGCGGAGACCGAATGGTATTTCGCCTTGAGCGGCTGGCTTATCATCGGCGCCATGCTCTTCGACGGGCTCGACGGTTACGTGGCGCGCATCTCAAAAACGGCCAGCGATTTCGGCGTGCAACTGGATAGCTTGTGCGACGCCATCAGCTTCGGGCTGGCGCCGGCATTCTTGTTGTTGCGCTTGGGACCTGACCGGAGCATTGAGCGTCTCCATCAGGCCCTGGCGGTGATTGCAGCACTTTATGTTTGCTGCACGCTCTTGCGTCTGGCGCGCTACAACGTCGAAGCGGAGATAGATCCCAATAGCGGCAAGCGTTTTCGAGGCCTGCCGTCCCCCGGCGCCGCCGGGTGCCTGGCTTCCCTGGCGATTCTGCGCGGCATGTTCACGGAGTCCCACATTGAGTCGCTGGCGCAACGCTGGCCGGCTTTGCATCCCGACGTCTTGAAAGCCACCATACAAACCTGGGCCACGCTGGGCGCCCTGACAGTGTCCATCCTCATGGTGTCCAGGATCCCTTATCCGCATTTGACCAAGCAGATTCTTCGCGGCCGCCGGCATTTCAGCCACCTGGTGCAGGTGATTATCTTTGTCGCGGCCTTTGTCTTGATTCGTGAATTGGTGGTGGTGCCGATCTTCTGGCTGTACGCCCTGGGCATGCCGGTCCGTTACTATATCGCCCGGCTCTTCCGCCGCCCGGTGCCGGCAGCCGAGGCATCGGCACGTCCCGCCCCGAGCCCGTAGCCGCAGCAGAGGTTTCATGTTTACAGGACTTGTCGAAACGCTCGGCATTGTCAAACGGATGGAAACGGCCGGAGCCGGACGGCGCCTGTGCCTTGAAGCGCCCTCTATTGCCGCCGCGCTAAGCGTTGGCGAAAGCGTTGCCGTCAATGGCGTCTGCCTGACGGTCATTGCTAACGACGCACAAAACTGCACGTTCGAGGCAGGCCCCGAAACGCTGCGCCGCACCAACCTGGGCGAATTAAGCGTGGGTGAACGGGTGAACCTGGAACGGGCCCTTCGCCTGGGGGACCGCCTGGGTGGCCATGTCGTGCAGGGCCACATCGACGGGGTCGGTCGAATCCTCGAGCGCAAGAAACAGGGAGAGTGGGAGGCAATCTGGTTCAGCAGCCCGGCGGATTTGGCCGAGCAGATGGTTCCCAAGGGCTCCATGGCCGTGGACGGCGTGAGTTTAACCGTTGTCGACGTAGCCGACGATCGTTTCAGCGTTGCCCTGATTCCGCACACGCTCGCCAGCACGACGCTCGGCTTCAAACCGGCCGGCGCCTCAGTCAATCTGGAGACCGATCTGTTCGCCAAGTACATCTGGAAGTGCCTCAAGAAAGGCGAGATCACGCCTGAGCTGCTGGCCCGGTCCGGTTTCATCCCACCACGGGAAAGTCTATCGTGAGCGAAGCGCCATCCTCTCCGCCCGTCCCCCGGCAAACGCTGGGATACTTGCGCAACCTGTTCGAATCGCGCGGCATCCATCCCAAGAACAAACTCGGCCAGAATTTCCTGATCGATTTGAATCTGCTGGATGTGGTCGTCCGAGCGGCGGAACTCGACCGGGAGGATTTCGCCCTGGAAGTCGGCACCGGCACGGGCGGTTTGACGGCCCGCCTTGCGGAACAGGCCGGCGCCGTGCTCAGCGTGGAGATTGACGCCGACTTCGTGGCCCTGGCCGAACGCGCCGTGGCCGGCCGGAACAACGTGACGCTGGTGCACGGGGACATTCTCAAAAACAAAAATCACCTCAATCCGGGCGTCGTTGCAAAGTTGCGCGAGCTTCGCCAGGCATCTGCCTGCGCGCGGTTGAAGCTTATTGCCAACTTGCCTTATGCGGTGGCCACCCCCGTCATCGCCAACCTTCTTCTCTCCGAGTTCGTGTTTGAGCGCATGGTGGTCATGGTGCAGTTGGAGATCGCCGACCGCTTGCTGGCTACTCCAGGCAGCAAGGCTTATGGCGCCCTTGCCGTTCTTATGCAAAGCATTGCGGATGTGGAAGCCGTGCGCCGCAAGGTACCGCCGGCCGTTTTCTGGCCGCGGCCGCAAGTTGCCTCAGCGATTCTCCTGATCCGCCCCAACGCCGCCAAACGCGCTCACGTAGGCGATGTGACGCGGTTCCGCAATTTCTTGCGCGACCTGTACACGCAACGGCGCAAGAATCTCCGCGGCGCCCTGGCCGGCTTGCCCGGCAACCGCCGGGAAAAAGCGGAAGTGGATGGGAAGCTCGCCGAACTCGCATTGCCGGGGACGACTCGCGCGGAAGAGCTGGATGCCGAACAGCACCTGCGTCTGTGCGCGGTCTTCGGTTAATTCACGCTGGCAGGGAACAAATGCCGAATCGGCGCGTCTTATGGATGGAGGGCCGTATCATGCAGAAGATCTATATTATTGCGTCCGGGCTCGCGCTCCTGTTTGGCGGCTGTGGGGCCGAAAAAGGGGATTCCGCGCAGTCGGAAGCAATGGCGGCATCACACAAGATGGCCAGAGAATCCGTGGCGCAGGGGAAATGGGTTGCCGACAAGGCTCTTGTCGGGCTGGAAGGAATGAATCCGCGGATGCCCGGTGTACCTGGCGACATGGGGCCGCCGGCCAATGCAGCTCAGGCCGGCATGCCGCCGGCCGTACCCGCGGAGCCGCTGCCTCGAAAGATCATTCGCGCCGCCGACATCAAGGTGATCGTCGCCGATTTTGGCCAGACCGAGCAGGAACTGAAAAAATTACTGGGCGCGCACAAAGACGCTTATGTGGCCAAAGCAGAGATTAACGGATCGCCAGGCGCGCCGCGCAGTGGCCAGTGGACCATCCGCGTCCCCGTGGCGGAATTCGACTCCTTCATCGATGCCCTCCTGAAGCTGGGAATTCCGCAAAGGAACAGCATCGATTCAAAAGACGTGACAGAAGAGTTCTATGATGTGCAGACGCGCGTCAAAAACAAGAAAGTCGAAGAGGATCGCCTGGTCAAGCATCTGGAAAAATCGACCGGCAAACTCGATGAAATCTTGAAAGTCGAGGCGGAGATCAGCCGCGTGCGCGGCGAAATCGAGCAGATGGAAGGACGCCTGCGCTTCCTGGCAAACCTGTCCGAGTTGACCACCATTCACCTGCAGATTCAAGAGATCAAGGATTACGTGCCGCCGCAGGCGCCGACGTTCACGTCCAATATTGCTTCGACGTTTACAAACTCCTACGACTTGCTCGTAGCCTTCGGCAAAAACCTGGTCTTGCTTGGGGTTGCCTTGAGCCCTTGGCTGCCGCTGGTAGCCATTATCGTGATACCGTCCTGGTACTTCATTCGGAAGCAAGCCCGGACTACGCATAGACCAGCATGATTTTCTGGCAAGGACACTACGACCTCGCGCCTAGCAAATGCAGCCGCAGCAGGTTCAAGGCCATCTTGGCCGCACGGTTTTGCACTTCGGTACGCGTGCCCGGCCAGTTGAAGCTCTGAGTCTTGCTGCCGCCTTGCCACGCCAGTCCCGCAAACACCAGGCCTACCGGTTTTTCCGCGCTACCCCCGCCTGGCCCCGCGATGCCGGTGGTGCTTATGGCCAGATCTGTTTGCATGCGCTCGCGGCAGCCGACGGCCATTGCCTCAGCGACCTGGGCACTTACGGCGCCGTGAGCATCGAGCAAATGCTGTGGCACGCCGAGCAGATCGGCTTTGATGCCGTTGTCGTAGGCCACGATGCCGCCGCGGAACCACTGGCTAATGCCCGGCACCTCTCCGAGACGTCTGGCCACTTCGCCGGCGGTCAGACTCTCGGCCGTGGCCAGCGTGCGGTTCTTTTCCGCTAGCAAGTGAAACACGGCGTCTTGCAGATCCTCGTCATCCGAACCAAAAACCAGGTCTCCCAGCCGTTCGCGGATCTTCATCTCCACGGGAGCGATCAGTGCCTCGGCTTCCGCCCTGCTGCCGGCGTTCGCCAGAATGCGCAAGGAGATCGTGGCGTCGCTCACGGTGATGCCGACCTCGGGCACGTGGTCGCGGCGCGTCAGGTCGGCCAGCTTCTGCTCGACTGCCGACTCACCGGCGCCAAAACAATTGATCTTGCGCTGCACCAGCACTCTGCCACCTAGGCCGGATTGCAGGAGCCGGGGTTTGACTTGCTTCTCGAACATCGCAAACATTTCCGACGGCACGCCAGGCATGGCGACGATTCTAGACTCGCCCAAACGCATCCAGATGCCGGGCGCCGTGCCGCGGTGGTTGACGATCGGTTCAGCGCCCGCGGGAAAGAGCGCCTGGACCCGGTTGCGTTCGGGCATGGTACGCGCCCGCTTGGCGAACATGCTGTGAATGTGCGCGAGCGACTCCTCGTGCAGCACCAACTCGACGCCGGCCACACCGGCGAGAGCTTCGCGGGTAAGGTCGTCCTGAGTCGGACCCAGCCCGCCCGTGATGATCACAAGCCTGGCCCGCTGCGTGGCGATCCGAATCGCTTCGATGTTGTCACCCAGGTTATCAGCCACGGTTGTGTGCCAGCCGACCGGAATGCCGATTTCCGCAAGCCGCAAACTCAGCCACTGGCTGTTGGTGTCGAGATTTTGACCGCTGGTCAGCTCGCTGCCGATGGAAATGATTTCCGTCTTCATGGAATGCAGTTTACCGGACCCCTGCAAGGGGTACAGTGCAACTGGAAGCCGGTATATGTGCCGACTCATCGAAAAATAATGGACGCGCCGGCGGTCCATCGAGGAATATACGGAAGGAAGATCTTCTCACGGAGAGTCATGACCATGAATGTTGTTCTCCGGCACCTGCGCCGGGTTGCCTATTTGTATGACCACGACCGCCTGAGTGACGGCGAGCTGCTGGAGCAGTTTCTGTTACAGCGTGAGGAGGCTGCGTTCGAGGCGCTGGTGCGAAGGCATGGAGCGATGGTCCTGGGAGTGTGCCGGCGCGTGCTGCGCCATGAGGCCGACGCCGAGGACGCCTTCCAGGCAACGTTCCTGGTGCTGGTTCGCAAGGCCGGGACCGTGCAGCCGCGCGATCATGTCGGCCATTGGCTGTACGGCGTGGCGTATCGAACGGCGCTGCGCGCGAAGGCGCTGGAGGCCCGGCGGCGCATGAAGGAAAGAACTGCAGCACGGCCCCAGGAGCTCCAGGACGGCATCTGGAAGGATGTGCTGCCGCTGCTCGATCAAGAATTGAGCGGCCTGCCGGAAAAGTACCGGATTCCCGTCGTGCTGTGCGATCTGGAGGGCAAGAGCCGCAAAGAGGTGGCGCGCATCCTGGGCTGTCTGGAGGGGACGCTGTCAAGCCGGCTGGCCCGCGCCCGCACGCTGCTGGCACGGCGGCTGTACCGGCGCGGGGTGGTTCTCTCCGGAGGGGCGCTTGCTACCATGTTATCAGCCTATGGAGCCGTGTCCTCGGTGCCGGTTGGGCTCGCCAGTGGCACGATCAAGATGGCGCTGCCGCTGGCAGCGGGCCAGGCGGCGGCCACGGCATGCGCGTCCGCGAACGTTCTGACTTTAACTGAAGGAGTGCTGAAAGCCATGTTGCTGACCAAGGTGAAGACGGCGACGGTGATCCTGTGCGGAGTGGCCGCCCTGGGCATGGGCACGGGCGGCATGCTTTATCGTGCCAAAGCGTCTGAGCCCGGCGAATCCGGACTGGCGCGTGCACCGGCGAGTGCTCACGGAGTCGATCCTGCCACAAGCGGAGCAGATGATCGGGAACGGCAGAGAGAGGACGACCAACAGTCGCAAATCGCAAGAGCGGCAGAACAGCAAGAGCGCGCGCTCCGCGAAGAACTGGAGCAGGCCCGGCGTGAAGCGGAAAAATACAGGCAAGAGGCGGATGAGCAACGGGAGCGTGCCGAGGCTCAGCGTCGGCGCGCCGACAAAGCGCTGCAGGATGCAGAATTACAGGTGGCGCGGGCTCGAGAAGCCGAAGAAGCGGCACGTCGGAGCGCGGAGAAGGAAAGATATGCGCGCACACTCCAACAGGCCGGGCAGCAATTGGGAAACTTGCCCCTCAATCCGCAAGTCGTGAACCCAACTACATCGCGTAAGTCGACCGACTTCGAGGCGGCCAAAGCCACCATACTCAGGGAGCGTGACCGTTTGCGCGATGACTTCCGTCAGCGCGATCTGGCGCTGCAGAACCAGCTGAAGATGCTTGCCCGGGAGTACGATCAGCACCTGCAGCAGCTAAACAGCGCCTTGAAAAACCTTGACGAGCAAAAACAGCATCTGGCTGCTGATATGGAGCGACAACGAGGCAACTCGCCCGCAGAGCGCAGGGAAACGCAGGCCAAGCGCGCAGCGGAAAGAGTCTCCTCGAGTGGAGACAAACTTGACCTGATTCTGCAACGACTAGAGAGAATGGAAGAACGCCTGGAACGCCTGGAGCGGAGCAAACGCTGAAGCTAGACTTCTTTACCCTTTGGCTCCCAGCGTCATCCCCCCTTACCCGGAAGGCTTCCCCCCGGTAGATTCCAAATGAGCATCTTCGAAGGAAGAAATACGATTTTCACGTTGTTAGTCGTTATCAGCCAAGGACATGCATCGCTCGCCGAAGATGCGCATCCGAGCCTTTTCAAATGAGCATCTTCGGTGCACAGGCGGGCCGATGGGCAACTTCACTAGGTTACTTGATTCGCAAAACTCATCGCTCGACCCATCAATCCAGGTTTGACGGAGCACTAGTCTTTTCCCGAGCCTTCGCGTAGCGCGACGGTCAGCAGCGAGTTTCCAGGAATCTGGCCGGACAGAACGCTGGAGCCGCTCTGAAGGTTTAGGTCGCCCGGATTGACGGCCTTGAAATCAGCCAGGGGCGTCGTCAATCGACGTTCTGGTTTTTGCGTGGCGGCCCGAATAGTTAGCCGGTAATGCACCGGCGCCGGTTCAGTGTTCATGAGCTGCACGATGATCTGTGCGCCGTCGCGCAGGGCAAGATACTCGACGCCGCTTCCCCTGGCCTGGCTCTTTCCCGTCCAGCGACCGGTCATTGAAACGATGTGTGATCCGGGCGGCGTGGTGTTGGCGATCTGGCGAAAGATGTGATAGGCCTTGCTGCGCCAGTAGCGCGTGCGTGGCGGCTTCGCGCCCCAGTCGGTGCTGATCAGGCCGGCCTGGTTGCCGCTCGGGTGACACCACTCAAACGCCATCCAGGCTTCCGCGCCCAGGCGAAGCGAGTTCAGGATCTCGACCCCATATTCCGTCGCTGAAGCCAGATCGCCATGGCGGGAGCGCTGCGCCCATTCGGTCATCCACACCGGTCTGCCGCCGACACCGGGAAGCGCGCGCAACTCGCGATAGCGGTTGTTCCAGTACGTCCCGGCCTGGTTCCAGTAGTCGTGCACTCCCCAGACGCCGACCGGTTCCAGAAGTCCGGCCTGCTGGCGCAGTCGCAAGGTGCCCGCGCCGGCGCGAGTAAGTGACCCCGGGCCAAGCGTATCGGGAAAGACATAAATTGGCCGAGGCTTCAGGGTGCCATCAGCTGCAATAAGAGAATTCAAACTGGCGGCGCAATCGGCAAATGTCTCCGCCAGCATGCCCAGGTCGCTGAAGTGCATGCCGTCCTGGGTGTGCGGCCAGTCCGGCTCATTAAAGAACCCGAGGTAATGCACCGTAAGACCCTGGCTCTGGGCGTACTTCAAGTAAGCAAACAGATAACGGGCAAGGTGCCGTCGATAATGCAGCCCCTCCTTGAGCGTGCCTTGCCCGCCTGTCGAGCCATTGGTCTTCATCCACGGCGGCGGCGAGTACAGGCTGGCGTAAATCTTTAGCTCGGGATTGCGTTGCAGAGCTTTCTTGATAATCCGGATGGGGCCTTCCAGAGAACGAAAATCAAACCTGGCCAGGTCCAGCGTGCGCCAGTCTCCACGATCTTCTTCTTTCTGGTAATCCGGACGGATCAATACGTGGAGAATCGACGTGCGCACGTCGCGGAAGCACCAGTCATAGAGGTCGTCGCCGGGCGTGATGTCGAATTGATTATCGTAGAAAAGGACGCCCGCACCCATGCCGGTGAAGCGGTGCAAGCTCTCCAGGGGATTGATCGTCGCGTCGAAGGATCCCGCGGGCTTGACTGTTCCCAGAAGGAATGTCCTTTTCACAACCTTGTCGGCCAGCCGGACTTCGACCACAACTTTTCCCGAATCCTTGTCGTCGCAGGCGATCTCAAACGGATTCATGAGCAGGGCTGCCGGATCTTCGCGGAGCCGGCCGGCACCGTCAACCCGGACGCTGAAATGGTCGGGATCGGCGGCTTGCCAATTCCTGCCGTCGGCCGTGCCCTCCACGTAGATCAGATGGCGGCCGCCGCGCTCAAGGATTGCCGGTCCAATAATGCGGAGTTGACGGAAGGATGGCGGCGCTGCACGACTGACGGGCGGGGCCGGGAGCATCACAAAGGTGGCCAGGGACAACAACAGCCCAAGGGGAAAAAGCCTGCAACTGGACTTCATGTGGACCTCGCGGTGGACTCCTACCCTGTCCCAGGGTAGCACCGGAGGGCGCAGGCAAGCAAGCTTGCCATGCAGTCAAAGCGGCCCGGTCCTGGTCTGTGGTTGTCAGGCCACTGCGCAGGCAGCCCTGCTGACACTGAGCGACCGGCTGCTGTCTTCCCTGAACGGCGCATGGTCCGCCGGCCCGTCTTGCCGAATCATCCTTGCGAGAGGTCCCTCGAGCCCGAGGAAAGCCTGCGAACATTCAGGGTCGAATTGCGTACCAGCGCCCTGGCGTACCTGGTCAAGGGCCTCGTCGAACGCCAGGCTGTGGCGGTAGGAGCGATTGCTCGTCATGGCGTCGAAGGCGTCGGCCACGGCCACGATCCGGGCAATGCGCGGGATCTCCGCACCGGTAAGACGATCCGGATAGCCGCGGCCATCCCAGCGTTCGTGATGGTTACGGATGATCGGCAGCACCGGAGCCAGCTCGGGAATGGTCGCCAGGATGGCGGCGCCTTTCACCGTGTGCGCTCTCATGTGTTCGCACTCCTCGTGCGTGAGCGGACCCTGTTTACATAGGACGGAATCGTGAATGCCGATCTTGCCGATATCGTGGAGCCGGCTGCCGGCTTCAATGTGGCGGCGCGCGGCCGCCGAGACGTTCAAGGCATCGGCCAGCAGCATGGCATACGCCGTTACCCGCCGGGCGTGGCCCGCGGTATACAGATCATGCAGTTCAACGGACTGCGCCAGGTTAATGGCAGTCTGGATGAGCCAGGCGCTTTGCCCGGCGCGGAGCACGCGCAGCAACTGGTTGCCGGTTTCCATATGCCGGGCCATGTGGCGGGCAGCCACGGCGAAAGCCTGCTCCCAGTTTTGCCGGGCCGTAGGTTCCAGGTGCATCGTGCCGTAAAAATTCTCCAGCGTACCGGCATTTTCCTGGTCCATCCTGGTCACGCGCAAGACGACGTTGCCGAGCTGCAGCAGGTCGTGCACCTGAAGCCTGCGTTCACCGGAGCCCAGCCGCTGGCCATTCAGATAGGTGCCGTTGGTGCTGCCAAGGTCGCAGACCAGCCAGCCGAACGGCTCGACATAGGCGAGCTCGGCGTGGCAGCGGCTCACGGAGCGATCTTCGAGGGGCAGGTCCCAGTGGCTGCCGCGGCCGATGCGCAGGCGGTCAAAACCTTCCCAGGATTTTCCTGTCAGCTCACCACTCACGCCTTCCAGACATATGTGCTGCGTCATAGTTGACCCGGGGATCCTTCTGGGGGAAGCTCACCAATCTTCTAAACAGCTATGTGCCTCCGTGTCATGGCAGCTCATCCTGACGGCATAATCGGGCCGCGGGCCGAAGGGACGGCCCCAATCTCAAGTCGTTGGATTACTGTAGGGGTTAATGATCGGCAGTGTGCCGGTGGTACCGCCGGGGTTGCCGCCGATCGTGACTCCCGTGGGACCGCCGCCGGTGCCCGTGGAGGTGGGATCAATGGGCACCGGATCCATGGGATCGCTGAGACGCCGCATCTGCAGCAGCCAGGAGAGATCGGGCAGGCTTGTTCCCGCGCGCGTAGCCGCGTTGAAGCAAACCGTATAAGTGCCGGCCTCTAGAAAGACAAGAATCGTGCTCAGCGGTTGGCCAGCAAAGGCGACCACGGTGAAGACCTGGTTGTTATTCTGATCGTAGATGGTCATGCGCACGGCGGCATCGCCGGTCGCCGCCCCGATGCCGGCGGCCAGAGAGAACTGCATCAGGCCGCTTTGGGCGACGGTCAGACTCTGGTAGCTGACGGCTGATGTCTGTGTAAGCTTGTCGCCTGCGAGCGAAGAAAAGGTGGTCGCGGCATTGCTGTCGAACTTGACGGACAGGTAGTAGCTGCCCACGGTATGGGTGGATGTCGGTAGAGGGCTGACACCGACATAGTACACAGCCCCGGCCGTCGCGCCCGGCAGCTGCACAGTGAACGTGCCGCCGCCGTTCGTAATGACGATGGTCTGCACGGGATTGTAATTGGCGTCATAGATGGTCAGGTATGGACTGAGAGCATTGGAATCCGTGGAGGCGGCGGTCACGGTCAGCAATTCTGCTCCAGCGGTGGGCAACGCCGGGGCCGTGACCTGGAAGTAATTGGCGCCGGCTGCAGAAGTGAGGGTGCCGCTGGAGGTATAGGTAAAGCCTTGACTGTTGGCACTCATCTGCTGGGCGCCGAGCGGCTGCGCCGTTGCCAGCGAGATGTTGGTGGCGACAATGGCGGCGGCTACCTGCGTGCTGGAGCTGGGGAACTGGATCGACATCTGGTAACCGCCGACCCCAAAGGGCGAGGCGACCGCTCCAGTGACTTCAACATAATAAGTGGCATTGGCCTGGGCGCTGCCAATCGGCACGGTGACATTGTTGTTCAAGGGATCACCTGCCGCTGCTGAGGCGACCACATTGCCCGCGGCGTCGAAAATGGTCACGCTCGGTTCCAACAAGCTGACGCCCCCCGCCTGGACCTGGACCGTAAAGGAACTGCCGGCGGCAGGGGTGGCAAAACTGTACAGGTGGGCGTCCGCCACGCTGCTGGTATCGGCCGTGATCGCGGCCTGGCCGGGGTTGGCCAGGTTCAGCGCTGTGGACAGGGTGTCATGGTTCTGAGAATCGGGCGAACGCGGTCCGCCATAAAGACTTTGCAAGGCGGCGATGTCCTGGCTGCTCAGGCCGGTGCGCGGGCCCGTGTAGATGGCGTAATTGGCGGATTGCGGATCCGTGGTTTGGTCGCCGAAGCCGAACACATGCCCCGCCTCGTGCAAGGCAACCGTATACAGGTCGTATTGCCCGGAACCGTTGATGCCGAAGTTGTAACGGCTGTTGAAGACGACGTCTCCGCCCCAGGTGCTTCCGGAGAGGTCGAACCCCGAGGCATCAGCCAGGTCGGTCGTGGAATTGAGGGGCGCCATGGCGATGCGGATATCGCCAAAGCGCGGGTCGCCCTGGCTGGCGCCGCTGGCGCCCAACGGCTGGCCGCCATCGGGGACAACGGCGATATTGATGTTGGCGTTTATCGCCCAGGTCTGGAAAGCTCGCAAGATCTCGGCCTGCCAGGCCGCCGCCCGGGCATTGGCGTTCAACGATTGGAAAAGCGTACTGGGGGCATTGCTGACCGCCGTGCCATCAGGAACAAAGCTGAGCGTCAAGTGCCCGGGATTCGGCCAGGCGATTCCCCAGGCGGCCGGGGTGAGGCGGTCTTCCAGGACTTCGACGGAGAGCCTGCGTGACTTGGCCATTACTAACTCCCAAGGATAAACAGGAAAGCGGCCCAGGCGAACGAGTCTTCAAGTGCCCGCCATCGGGGCAAGATGCTGTCATTGCCTTTTTGCTGAGGCGGCCTGCAGGGCGCGGGCCGCGTTCACCAATTGACGAAACTCGGGGCGATCGCGGATCGGATCCAAATCTTTATCTTTTTCCAGCAGTTCGAAACCGAATCCCTTGCGCAGCGCGGACGAAAGATAGCGCAAGGCTTCGGAGCGGTCGGCGGGAACTTGCCGTGAGGTTAGGGCGAAGATGCCGGCGACCTGATACTGCGTGGCGGGTCCGAAATCGCGTGCGAGGGCTTCGTCGGCATCCTCGTGGGCTGCCTTGCGTTGCTGCAGGCGCGCCCGCAGCACGCCGCGCCCCGCCCGCGCCGGCACATAATCGGGATAGAGCTCAATCACCTGATCGAGGACGCGCAGCGCCTGCTCGTTGCGGCCCAGCCGGCTCAGGACATGGGCCTGGTTCTGCAAGGCGGCGAGCGACCGCGGATTGAGCCGGGCAGCATTCTCAAAATCCGCCAGGGCGCCGAGCAAATCGCTCGACAGCCGGGCGATGCCGCGCGCGAGCCAGCTTTTCTCGTCGCTGGGCTGGAATCGCAGCCCTGCGGCGAAATCCCGCTGCGCTCCGGCCTTGTCGCCGGCCAATTCGCGGGCCCGGGCGCGCATGAAGTAGATGCGCGTGTAGGGCGCGCCGAGCTCCTGCGCCCGCGTCAAATCTTCGATCGCGGCCCGGAAATCCTTCAGGCCTTGCCAGGCGAGCGCGCGATTCATGTAGACCTCCGCAAACTCTGGGCGGAGGCCTACGACCCGGTTGAAATCGGCGGCGGCGCTCTGGAAATCGTTCTGTCGCAGGTAAACCAGGCCACGATTGAAGTAAGCCCAGGGGGATTCCGGCCACAGCGCAATGCTCGTCGTGTAACAGGCCCGTGCTTCCTGATCCTGAGCCAGGGCGTCGTAGCAGAGGCCCAGCACCAGGCGGGCCCAGAAGTTTTGCGGCTCTGCCTCTGCAGCGACTAGCAGCAGAGGCAAAGCTTCCCGATAGCGGCCCTGCGCCAGCCGTTCGCTTCCGGCCAGGTAATGGTCGCGCGGCGTCCGCAGCGGTGTCTGCGCGGCCCGCTTTTGCAATTGGGCTGCTTCTTCCCGCTGTCCCAGCAGCTTCATTAATTCGGCCCGCTGAGCCAGCAGCGCCTGAGAGGCGGGTGCATCCTGTGCTATCGCTTCCGCCAGGTCGTTCAGATCGCGAGCCGTGCCAAGCTGCCTTTCCTTGTCAGAAGCCTCTGTGGCAGCCGTGGCGCGCAACAGGTTGGCGCGCGCCAGCAGCAGCAGCAGGTCTTGCACGTCTGTGCGGAGTTTCGCCTGGTTGGCAACGGAGAGATGGCGGACAGCCGGCTGCTCCTGCCAAGGGGAATTACCCAGGATCTGGTAGTTCGCCAGCGCCTGCCGGCCCAGCTCAATCCCCTCGTCCAACTGGTCGCGGTCCAGCGAACGCGCATTGAGCAGGAATTGAACGGTCCTGGTGTTTTCGTGAAAGCGCTGCAGAGTTTCCTGGGCCTCGAGTTGTGCCAGGCGCTGACCGCGCAGCAGCGCCCAGCCGACGATGGCACAGAGAACCATGTTGGTCAGCAAGGCGACACTGGTCAGGGAAGCAAGCCGCGGATGCCGCCGCGCCCACTTCTGGCTGCGCTCCCGCAACGAAGGCTCCGCGGCATATTTCAGGGGCAGATTGGCGCGATGCCGCTCGACGTCTTCGCGGAGTTCCTGGGCCGACTGGTAACGCCGGGCCGGATCGGGTTCGAGGCAATGACGGACGATCGATTCCACCGCCGGTGAAATGGCCTTGTTGAAGCAGCGCAGCCGTGGCGGCGGCGCCTGGCGGTCCGCGGTGATTTGCGGCAGCACGTCTTTCAAGGAGCCGTTTGGCAAGGCAAACGGCGGCCGGCGCGTCAGCATCTCGTAGAGCATGACGCCCAGGGCATACAGGTCGCTGCGGGCATCGACGGTGCGCTTGGCGCCTTGAAAGGCTTCGAGGTGCTCGGGAGCCATGTACGACAGCGTGCCGCCCAGTTGGCCCGAAGTAATCGCTTCCCGGCGCAGCTTGGTGTCTTCGGCCACGCTGAAATCCAGGAGCATCGGTTGGCCTTCATCGGTCAGCAGCACGTTGGCCGGCTTCAGGTCGCGATGCAAAATGCCGCGCTCGTGGGCGTGCCCGAGGCCGTCGGCCAGGCGCGAAGCAATCCACAGGACCGCTTGCACGAAACTCAGGCCTTGAAGCATTTCCAGAATCGCCTTGCCCTGGGGCTGGCCGACGCTGGGCAGCGGGGCGCAACCGGCGGGGACCTCGGTCGCTAGTTCCGGGCAAGCTGGACCGGGCGGCTGATCGCAGCCATTCGTCTCGGTCATTTGCCGGGTGAGGTTCTTGCGGTTCCACAGCGTGCTTACCAGCTCCTTGCCCGACTCCGGCAAGGACTCGCGCTCCCGCCAGTTCTTGAGTAAGTCGGCGAGCGTGGTCGAGCCGAGGTAAGGCATGCACACCGCCTGGTAGGGACTGGCACGGTGGACGGAATAGATCGGCACGATATTCGTGTGCTGCAACTGCGCCAGCGTCTGCGATTCGTCGAGGATGTACGGCGATACTTTCAAAGCCACGAAACGCGAGGCCAGATCGCGCTGCCGGGCGAGATAAACGCGGCCAAAGGCGCCGCGGCCGATTTCCGCCAGGATCTTGAAGCCGAAGAAATCCGCGCCGGCGCCCGGCATCCCGGCCAGAGCACCGGCGAGGCGCTCGGCGACGCTGCCGCTCGACCGCGCCTGTTCCGGGATGGCGCAGCCGAGGGCATGCGGGGAGCCGCCGCCTGAAAGTGCCACTTCCTCGGGACGATGCACGCGCACGACAACCTGATCGGTTTGCAACTCCGCGCACGCAGGAGCGGCAGAGACCCTTGCGGCCGCCGCGCCCTGGAGGGCCGCCCCGGCGCGGCCATTGTTCCAGACTGTCCGCTCCGGAATATTCTCCGCGGCGTCAAGGCTGGCTGGATCGCGGCCGATGAGCCGGCCGTGCACTTCGGCGTACAGCGGATCTTCGCGCGGCGGCAAAAATTGCGCTACGTCCACATCTTCATCAAGCGCTCGTGCCCGTTCGTAAGCCTGGATGAAATCCGCCGCCGCCCTGTTAAGTCCAAGCGCTGACATGGCTACCCTTGCTCCCATCAATCATCGAACCCGGGTGTGAAAATTGTTGATTGTGATTGCGTTTCGCTGGGCGAGCGCGCACAGCGAGCGCGGGCAGACTGTGGCTTGCTTAGCCTGTGCCAACCGGACGCCCTGGTACAGCCAGGGGCCGTCTGGATTGACTGCGGGCTATCCGGACTGCAAGAGGTTAATGGTGGGTTTGCTTGTCGTAGCGAGCAGAAGCTCAGGCGAGGCGCGGTGCATCGGTCCTCCCATCGTCGAAACGAGCATTGCCGGCAACCATGCCCGCGCCCGCGAGCCTTCGGGCGCTGCCAGCACGTTTTGCCTGCCCATCCGTTCGGCAGCCTGGCGACCCGGCAAAATCGCAGGACGATTTTGACGGGCCCATAGCTTTGCGCCCCCGCCTTACGACAGGTTTGCCCTTTCGAGGATGCAGAGAACGGTCCCTGTTCTGCGTGAGGGATCAGGAGATCCCGTGGCCGTCCTCCATCCGACCACCGTACCGATCAAACGTTAGGTCACGAATTTCCGGTTGTCAAATTGAACCAGAAGATTTTTCCAAAAATATTTGCCGTCTGGGTTGGTGATGCCGCCTTTAGAGCCATCCGCGAGGGACTGGATTTGCGATGACGCTCGGCAGTCGCTACTATCTATGACTTCGCTCAGGCGCCGCCCGGCACACTCAATCGCCCTATTTAGGGAATCATTCCATGAGTCGCGAAGGAAAGGCCCTCAGATCGTGGCTTTCGGCCGTGTGCGCGCTTGCCCTGGCCCTGGCGCTGCCGCAGGCAGGGCGGGCCGGCGAAGATGAGGAAAACGCACTGGCCCGGCAGACGACCATCCGGCGCGATCATTACGGCGTGCCTCATATCCTGGCGGCCACCGAGGAGGCTGCCGCACTGGGCATGGGTTACGCCGGCGCCGAAGACCATGCGGAGCTGCTGGGCCGGCTGTTCCTCCAGGCCCGCGGCGCGGAAGCTTCCGTGTTCGGCGAGAAATTCGCCCCCGGCGA
>DASZFN010000478.1:0-1989 GCA_035939715.1 Gemmataceae bacterium
AGCTTATAAGCCTGCTGGTAGAACTCACCCATCGCGTCCAGCTCCGCGGGGTTCGACTCCACCTGCCGGAAGTGATCTTCGATCGCCTCGCGGGCGGTGCGGCGGCGATCGAACCGGTCGTCGGTGATTCCCTTGGGAAGCGAGATGTCGCGCACCTGGAAGTTCTTCTGGCCGGGGTCGGCGCCCAGTTCGAAAGAGCCGAATTTGGAGCTGAGATAGCCGGTGCCGGCCTGCGGTGGAACATTGGGGACGCCTACGTAAGCCGGAAGATTGTTGCGCGATCCAAACTGGTTCGAAACCACGGCGCCGAGCGAGGGGTGCTGGATGGCAGGTGTAGGCAGGTAGCCCGTGAACATCTGGTACGTGGCTTGCGCGTGATCGGGGATGCGGCCGGTAATGGAGCGGACCACCGTGATCTTATCGGCGATCTGTGCGGAATGGGACAAGTTCTCACTGAAGACGATGCCTGGGAGCTTGGTTTTGACGACGCCGAGCGGGCCGCGATACTCGATGGGCGCCTCAGGCTTGGGGTCCCACGACTCCTGATGAGCGAGCCCTCCCGGGAGGATGATCTGGATGACGCTCCTGGCGTGGCCCTCGGGACGCTTCACGCCGCCGGTGGCAGGGAGCACCGAACTCGCGGTGGCGGTAGATCGGAAAAGCTCGGGAAGGCTCAGGCCGAGGCCTCCAAGCAGTCCCACCTGTATGAAACTACGGCGCCCGAAGGCAGTCGGATAGCGCGGTCCGGGGCAGTTGCACTCTTTCGAACGGTCCATCTGGTCCCTCCTGTCTGACAGCAACCTACACCTTATACGCAGGATAGCGCCGAAGCGCACCCGCGGATTTCTTATGAAGTTGGTAACCCGGCTTTCCGGGGAGAAGTTGCTGTTGGCGCTAGTCGGGGGACGTTTTGACGACGGCGGTCCCCTGGTGATTTTTGGCCGCGCTCTACGCTTGTGTAATCAGGGGCGTTGACGACATGGCAAATTTCCAACGACTTGGCAGGGATATATCGCCACTTGGACATATCCGAAGTGCGAAATCGCAACGGCCGAAACGAAGGGCAAGTTCGGCTCGAATGACGCGCAGCCGGCGCCGTTCTGCATCGCCCCGACAACCAAGCCGGTCACACCTTTGTAATTGAGCACCGGCCGAACGGTGCGGGGCACTTTCACCAGCTCCTTCTGAGCCCTTAGCACAGAGCTCCTCCGCTGTTACGTCGAGTCTCGGGGTAGCGGAACGCCTTATGAGCGCAGAGTATACTGCCGGATGATTATCGCCGTTGCTCAGACTCAGGCCATGGCGCAAATCCGGGATTGCCCGAGTACGGAATCGGTGGAAGCGGGTCGGCGCCATCTAGTTGCCAGTCGTCCGAGCAGGTTGCCCTGCGAGGCGGAGTGCGTCTTCGATCTCGTAGATGTGGTCCTCGATCTTCCGGGTCGGCGAACCGGCTGCCTTGGCGTCCTCCAGCTTCTTCTTCGCAGTCGCCAACCGCTTCTGGAGGCCGGCAAGCTTCGGATCCGGCTTTTGGTCTTTCGATGCCGGAGGCGCGATCACGGCAGCTTGAGCGGCACTCTGCTTGCTTTTCCTTGGCTTTGGCTTGGCAGAGGTTTTATAACGGAAAGCAGTGACGGCAGGCGGCGGTTTCAACGGTGCGCCGAAGTCTGCCCTGTATTCCTCCGCAATAGACATCGCCTCCGTAAGCAATTCGCGGAACCGCGACTCCATCGCCTGTCTCGCCTGTGTCTTGAGATTTTCGCCCTGCTGTTTCCACTTCTGGTAGTCGGAGATTACGTCGGCCATGAAATTGTTTTTAGCACGTGGCAGGTGCACGGACACAATTGCCGCCCCATCTGCAAGAATATACCCATGCGCGAAGCTCTGACGGATAGATACGGCGATGGGAGGCACACGCCTGGTGGTCTCGCCCTCGTGTGGTTGACTCTCGGCGCAGTTCGCATGCTCTCGGCGCAGGCGGCACTGCCAACC